>JBLRXF010000116.1:0-8858 GCA_047920875.1 Haliea sp.
GTCTGGGTTCAGCCCAGTGATTGTCCTTCCTGCGGCAAGACCCTGGATGCCAATTATGCACAGATTTTGGCTGGAATGGCCTGGTGGTATCGATATTACGCCAAGGAGCAGTCCGATGAGGATCGTGGCCGCTACGAGTCGGCTGAGGATGAGGCCAAGGCCAGGAAGCGGGGTTTGTGGGCTGATCCCAGCCCGATCAACCCGTATGATTGGCGGAAGGGCGCTCGATAGTGACCTCCCCTACCCCATGTTGCTTCGGATTAGATGATTAAGTCGGAACTTGAACACCATGAGTGAGCAAAACCCTCCATCAAAAAGCTTCAAGCAAGTGCGTGCCGAACAGCTTGAATACAACGCCAAGCGCGAGTCGGGGTATCGTGAGCGCGCCCTGAAGATATATCCGTGGATCTGTGGTCGCTGTGCGCGAGAGTTCGACCGCAGGAATTTATCGGAGCTGACCGTCCATCATGTCGATCATAACCACGACAATAACCCCGGCGACGGCAGTAATTGGGAGCTGCTTTGTATTTACTGCCACGACGAAGAACACAGTAAGTTTGAGAGCTTCGTGCGCTATGGCAGCACCGAGGCCATCAAAGTAAAGGGCGCAACTCATAATCCCTTCGCCGATCTGAAGGCGAGGATGGAGGGCAAGGACTGACTGCGGGATAATTCGGCCCTGCCACTATGACGAGACGCACCCCCAGGATTGTGGGGCAGAGCTAGACGCCGGCTAGACGTCTGTCCCATTTATCGGAATAAAAATTACCTCCCGGCCATTATGCCAAACATCAGCTACCAGCAGCCCGGCCCCGAATCCCAGCAAGATGCCCAATATCAGCGAAACGGCGAGCAGGGCATACCGTGAGCGGCGCAGTTGCCTCCCTGCCTCTGCAACCCGTTCTGCGGCTTCCCGGCGTATCCTTGCTGGCCCGTCTTTGTCGAGTGAACTCATCATCGAAGTCTAGCCTGCAGGCCAGCTTGTGGCCACTGATGGTGTAGTCGAATGGCTTCGAGAACCATCTGACTGCCAGCTACATACCGACGTCGTTTCCCCGGTCCTACGCTGGCTGATAGCGAGAGCGGGCATAGCGGTGAGGACTGATGGATGACTACCCCAAGCTCGGCAAAGCGACGCACCGCTGAAATAATGGGCGCTGCTGCCGCATACGATCTTCCAGAGTCACAGCGGAGGCGCTGGATACCAGGGCATCGCATCAGAATTTGTTGACCCCAGCCAGGGCCAGTGGCTGGGTATCAGCATCGTTAATCTGATGAGGTACCCAGCTTGCCCACTCGCAAATGCAAGTGACACAGGGGAATGCTCCGGAAGCTTCCGGCGGAATCTTGTGCACCTTGCCCGTGACCAGCTGGGTCGACCTGCAATTGAACCTCTTCCAGTGTTGGCCCAGCACCAGGCTCGCCCTCCTCAAACACCAGTAGGCGCCATCAATCGGCCGCACACACTGAGCTATCTAATGTCAGAAACTTAAAGATAACGTAAAGAACATTAAATTGACGAGACCCTGTCCACCAGTCCATCTTAGTCAGCACTTAGTGGCTACTTACAGTAGCATCTAGGCAGCGGCCAGTCCGCATGTGTCTGTCGAGTCTAGGCTTGGCAGTTGTATCACCCCGTCGGGTAACTCACCGGCGGGTGATGTTGCTCGATGGTTTTCTTTCAGGAGATTTCCATGAGTAATATCGCACTGTACGTTGGAACGACCTACGGCCCGGGCGACCAGCCCATCCCGCGGTTCAACTGCCCCGTGATCATTGGTGGCAAGTTGGCCGATTTGGTAGGATTCTGTGGTAACACAGACCACCGCCAGATTGTAAGGGAAGCTGCTTCCGCGGCGGAACTGGCGTCACGCTTTGAAGATGAGATCGAGTACATGCGCTTTCAGGCGGTGCTCAGCCTCCCGAGAGGCTCCGAGGTAAGGATGCTGGCCGTGACGTTGGTTGATGCCTCTCCGGCCGATGAAGTAAAGGCTGCCTGGGGTGACAAGGTCATACAGATTGACTTACCCCAGTCGAGCATGAAGGCGGCTTCACGTGGTTGACCAGGAGAAGTCAGAACGTCTGGATCTGGAAGCTCTGACCATGCGTAAAATGGTGGTGGAAATTGTTCAACTGGAGGTTATCAAAGTACTCGCTGCCATCCGTGGCAGCTAGCGCTACTCAAATTGTTCAGCTTTCCGGGTATTCTGGAGTGAGGTTAGACGACATGAAGCTCATTCTCAACGCAGTGGATTGGAGCCCGAATCAGGTGGCCGTAACCGTGATTCTCAGTGGTATCGGTGTTGGCTTCCTAGTTGCGCCGGGCCCGTAATAGCGCGCTCGCACCTCTTTTCGTAGTCATCATCTCAACAAAAAAGGGGCCCTAGGCCCCTTTCATCAGCTCCAGAGTAGGAACTATGAAGTACCTTTGCGCTTTGTCGCACGAGCGGGCCTCGTCTTCGCAGCGGCTTTCTTTTTGGTTGTGGCTTTTTTCTTGGTCCTTTTCGCAAACTGACGTTCTGTCGTGGCAATGTAACCGGTCATTCCAAGACGTCGTTGCCGGCGTGACTATTTTGCCTTGGGCGGTACCAACGCACGGACGGTGGCGACGATTTCCCGCAAGTCACCGTCACTCATTTGCTGATAGTCATCAAAGCTATTGATCGTGTACTTGGCAAATACCGAGTTCACTTTGCCGAACGCCGCCAACACCTTGTGGCGGTGCTTGGATTGCAGCCCTTCCAACGCGAGGCCCGCATACGCCTGGTTCACCTTGCGAGCTTTTTCCCACAATGCCAGGCCGTCGTCGGCAGCGATCAATTTCACGGCTTTGGCACTCTCGCGCCATTGCCGGTAGGCGGCTTCATCTGCCATGCGTCAGCGTCTCCAGATCTGAGCGTAGTGGATTGTCCGCGAAGCGCGCCTTCCACAGCCTTGGCGTCAGTTCCTCCACCCGGGAGGCCGGGTGCGAGCCGACCCGCTGCAACACATCGACCAGGTAGTCGTAAGGATTTACTGCGTGTAGCCGGCAGGTCACCAGCAAACTCTGGATAATGCCCACCTGCTCGGCGCCAATCTCCGTCCAGCTGAACAACCAATTACGGCGACCCATGGGTATGACGCGCAGACCCCGCTCCAGGTGATTGGTGTCCGGCGGCACCTCTGGGTCGCTCAGGAACACTTTCAGGGCCTGCTCCCGCTTTATGGCGTAGGCGAGCGCCCGCGACAGCGGATTGCTTTTCACCAAGTCGATGCGCTGCCGCTGCGCGTGACACCAGCCGAAGAAGGCTTCAACCACCGGCAGGCTGTTCCGGGTGCGGTAATCCAGCTTGTCCCGCCCAGTTATGGCCTGTTCCCGCAGGTAGGCCTCATGCTCATAGATTCGCCCAATGTAGGCCAACGCCACGGCCACCGCTTCCGGCTCGGCCTCCTTCGCTTCATCAAATCCACGGCGGCAATGCACCCAGCACTGAGCATGCGTCAGCGTCTGATTGTGCTTGCTGAACTTCTCATACGCCCCATAGCCATCCGTCACCAGCGTGCCATCAAATGCCCCCAGCTGATCCAGGATGTGCTGCATGCCGCGTGACCGCGAGAAAGTAAAGCAGATCTCATCCTGCTCGCCATAAATGGGCCAGAAGTAGGCAAGATTCATCTTCCCCTTTTTCCGGCGTCCTGCCTTGATTGGCGTCTCATCCATCGCAAGGACCCGGCTGCGCAACAGCTGGCGCAACTGGGCTTGGTAAATGGGCGTCAGTAGATCGATGCTGCGCCGGGTCAGGTTGGTCAGCGTGCTGCGAGCCACCTTGATCCCGTTGTGCTCCAGCCGCTGGTGCTGCCGGTACAGAGGCAGGTGATACAAGAACTTGTTCAATAGCATCCCGGCCAGGAAGCTGACATCGGCAAAGCTCCTGTCCAGAACATTGGCCGGTGCCGGGGTGGTAATCAGCTGTTGGCTGGATTTCTTCTTGAGTACCGGGCGGGTGTATTTCAGCACCACCTGGCTGCCAGGGCGTTCTGCGAGGCGATAGGTGACCTTGTAGCTGATGATGGCGTAATTGTCGGCATCCGGGCCATCCAGTTCCGGCGCCGAGAGCGCAATCTCTTCTACCGGCACACTGTCATCAAATCGCAGACCGCTGTCATCGGGCGAGCCGTCCAGGGCGTTCTTTTTTGCCTTGCCCCGCTGATAAGTGATGGTTTCCGTATCTTCTTCCCGCCGCGCTGGTGTCTCGGGCAGGTCCTTGAGCAGGTCGGCAATGGTGTGCTGGTGGGGATTGTCCGTCATGTCCCGCTTTTCGGACTTCTCGCCGAACAGCTGGCGTTTGAACCAGTTCAGCTGGTGTTCCAGTGACTGGATCCGGGCCTCTTTCTGATCCATGACGCTGCGCATCTCAGCGAGCACATCCTGCAGCTTGTGCGCATCCGGGGTCGCTTGATCGAGAGTCGCGGTGACGGTTTCCATGGCCATGGATTATATCGGATCAGGCGACCTGCGGGTGAGAATATCGCTTTCTTTGTAGCGTATTTCTCAGTTCGATACCCTCGATGATCAGCTTGAGCTGTGTCCAGTTTAGCACCTGTTTTTCTCCGGCGGATCGATTGTAATTGAAGCGTCCCTCCTCAAGGCGTTTCGCCCAGATACAGTAGCCGCTGCGATCAAAGTACAGAATCTTGAGCTGTGTCTGGCGGCGATTGATGAAGACAAACAGGTGGCCGCTGAGCGGGTCTTCCCCCATCACGTTCTTCGCCATCGCCGCCAATCCGTTGAAGGATCGGCGCATATCCGTCGGCCTGGCATACAGCCAGATCCTGACCTGGGATTCCGGGAAGAACATCAGCCGGTGCGAACACGCAGAACGACGCCGGCACCCAACTCCAGTTCTACCTGCCAGCGCGGCTGTTCCTCAACAGCAGGACGCGGCGCCACCGCAGCACTGACGGACTTTGTAATATCCACAAAGTCGTCAGCGGCAGATGCTGGGGCCAGGGCCTTCTGCCAACGACTGAGACAGCTGGTAGCAATACCGTGGTGCTGACAAAAAGCTGTCTTGGTGAGGCCGCTGGCGTTGAACTCTTCGACGAGGGCTTTCTTCTGCGCCCGTGAGCGTGAAATGCGCGACTTCGTTTCTGGGACTACGTGGGAAAAGGTATTCTGAACGGAAGCTGTCATGCGTGTTCTCCTGTGGTCGACCAGGAGAACGGTACCGCTGGCTTAGCGGATAGAGTAGAACGCCTCAGAATGAGCGGTTACAACTGGACAGTAACTTATTCGCGGAGGTGCAGGCCTATGATCGCCACTGCTTCCCCGCCCCTCGCGACAGCTTTTTGCAAGGTTGGCTCAGGCAGCCCCACAGCATGGCGCTCGGCTATTGGCAGCAGCAAAAACTGCTGGGCTACGGTGTGATTCGACGTTGCCGTCAAGGCTACAAGATCGGCCCACTGTTTGCCGACGACGGCGCGGTAGCCGAGGCCCTCTATGACGCTTTGGCGCCCGCGGCCGCGGGCAAACCGCTGTACCTGGACGTCCCGGACTACAACCAGGCCGCCACCGCACTGGTGCAGCGCCATGGCATGGAAGAAGTATTCGGCTGCGCTCGAATGTACCTGGGGCCGGCACCTGCAATCGACCATGCGCGCGTGTTCGGTATCACCAGTTTCGAGCTGGGTTAGCCGGGTAAACGCTACCGCTTGCGCGCCCACAATCCGCAAGGCTTTTTGTTCGATCTCTGGTACCTTTCACAGGCAGGTAATGGTACAACTGCGGACGCTGAACCTAGACAGCCACCGTAATCTGCGTCGCCAAAAAGCAACAGAGCGTCCAAGCCGGACAACAAAGGTTAAAATAACAATGATTACACTCATTATGCGAGTGCGCATAAAAGCTGACAGGGTGGATATGTTCACCGCCCTCGTCACGCAACTGACAAAAGATGTCTACGCCAACGAACCCGACTGCCTGGCTTTTGAGGTACGCCAGTCCCAGGATGATCCGACGCTGTTCGTATTCTTCGAATGCTTCCGACATCAGGCCGCTCACAAGGCACACCCCGACATGCCCTATCACAAGGCAATGTCCGAAGCTGGCTGGGAATGCGTCGACGGCGACCCGGAGATTGAATATCTCACGCCTCTGGCGGGCGCGGCTGCGGCATTTCGGGGTGCTTGAGGTGACTACAGTCGAAGCACTTCCAGATTCCAACGGCAGGCTGGCGGGAAAAACCGTTTTCATTACCGGGGCCGCAAGCGGCTTCGTTTCGTCTATCGCTGGCCAGGTCGCGGAGCCAGCGGCAAGCGCCTATGCGAGCACGAAAGGAGCGGTCCGCAGTTTATCGAAGTCCCTCGCCAAGTATTGCGCTGGCAGCGATTACAAAATCCGGGTTAACTCTGTCCATCCCGGTGTTATCGATACACCACTCCTGTGGGCTGACCTCGAATCAACTGGCGCGGCGCAGGAGGCCTACCAATCGGTCTGCGCCGCACAGCCGACCGGCCGAATAGGGAGACCCGAGGATGTGGCGCACGGCATTGTCTACCTGGCGTCAGATGAAGCAGCTTTCGTGAACGGGGCCGAACTGGTCATTGATGGAGGAAGCACCGCCTGATGGCAATATCGACGAACAAACCCTCTTTCGCGGGAAGTACTGTCCTCATTACAGGTGGCGCTTCCGGCATCGGCCAGGCGACGGCGCATGCCTTCGCACGTCATGGCGCCAGCGTCGGCATCATCGATGTTGCCGGCACAGCAGCTATAGACAATGAAGTGTCGCAACTAAAGGCCTACGGAATAAACGCAGCTGGCGCGCATGCCGACATCGCAGATGCGGAGGAAGTGGCGCGCGCCATAGCAGACCTCTCCGGGGTTCTTGGCCCCATCGATACGCTGATCAATAATGCTGGCATCTGGGAACCCAACCCCGTGCCCGAAAGCCCGCTTCGGCTTTTCGACAGACACATCGACGTTAATGTGAAAGGCACGTTTTATGTCACGCAGGCCTGTCTGCCCGCGATGCTGAAAAACGGTTGCGGCGTCATCGTGAATATCGCGTCCGTAAGCGGCACAGCAGGACGCGGGGGCGACAGCGCCTACTCCACCTCCAAGGCCGCTGTTGTGATGCTGACAAAGACGCTGGCGGCAGAGCTTGGCCCCAAGGGCATACGTATAAACTGCGTTGCCCCGGGTGCAGTCGCAACACCGCTTACGGCAGGCCTGCGCACCCCGGAGGGCGAATCCGCGATAGCAGCGTTGATGGCGACGCATCCAGGCCCCAATTGCCGATTTTTCATCGACCCCGAAGACATGGCCAATATCATCATGTTCCTTTGCAGCAGCGACTCCAAGGCTATTCATGGCGCGGTGATCACTGCTGATGAAGGGCTGACAGCGGTTATGTAATCACTCTCGGGATGAGCACCTCGCCCGGGCTGCGTCAAGTGGGCAAAAGGTAGAGCGTTGCAGAGTTGCCCTAACAGGTCTCATTCTCATCTCTCACCGTTACAGCAACGTTCCCCCAGGAATCCACTGCCACACTGAACAGAATCGGCTTGCAGCAGACCTGACAATCCTCGATATATTCGTCACCCGCCTCCTGCTGATCTACCAGAACCTCAATAGGCTCGCCGCAGTACGGGCACCAGACCGTTAATTCCGATAAAGAGTCCACAGGGTATCCCTTACTGTCTGCAGTCAAACACGGTAGCAAGGGAAGACTCCCTTGAGGCAAAGACATGCTGATCACGCTCCATCATTCTGATCCCCTTTGCAGTTGATGCTCACTCTGGCAATTCACCGCTTGCCAGCCAGTGTGCACATTCTGCACCCAACTCCGCCATGGCACGCTTCTCGTATTGACGAATTTGCTCCGCAGAAAGAATCTCGCGCCACCGCCCGTTCGTTCCCTTGTGAATAAAGGTCTCGGCACCACCCTCCCAGAAGGCACCAGCCAAAGGCACACTCTTGGCAGCATTGGCTTTCATGTAGTCAAAGCTGCAGTGCAATAGTATCTGCTCCCACTTGGACTGATCGACAGGAATAGCAAGAAATTCAGCAATACGACAAATTTCGCCCGGCATATTCGCTTTCAAATCGGCAAAATGCACCACATGAACGTTGGGCAAATTCCTTGTGGCCCACCACGTTCGAACATTTTCCCAGAGCGACCAGAACGGATACCCATCTTTTTCAAGCCACTCGTCAAAATACTTGGTAACCGACGTGCATGGTGGCTCGATTAGTGGACCAACCCTGCCAGGGGTGTGGTTAAGGGCGTCAGTATTGAACCGTCCCTGCTTGCTTGATTGTCATGTCTGGACGGGCTGGTCGACCGAGGCTTTATTCAGTTACGAGAATGATTGGTTTGGCTATGACTATCTGTGCGTTGGCGTACAGTTGGAGCGGTTCATCCACGGCGGGCGCCGTGACAAGGTCCCCTGGTAGCTCAGCAACAGTTAGGGCGCTATTCTATCAAGCCTGAAAAATGCTCCATCCCAAGGGAGATAAACCGCGTCCCCCGTCATTTTTATTAGCGTCATACCGGGGCCGGTCACATGTTGTCCCCAGAAACGCAAAGCGGGATTCAGAGTACCTTGCTTCCGAACCGAACCACTCCTGTGCTTCGTCTGCGCTCACCGCACTAACGCCGCTGCCAAGGCCCAAAGTGGCGCTGGCGCAGCCATTGTGCCAGCAAAGGCTGTGACAGCTTTACTTTATTGTTCTCGGGCGCTTTGTTATGTGCCTGACTTTCTATCGGCTGGATGGTTGACGCCATCATAGGTTGGAATCCCTTGAATCTTTAATGGATTGATGCCCTCCAGGCAGGCAACATTCACGCCATACTGGGTTGGATTTGATCTTCGCT
>JBLRXF010000117.1:0-8851 GCA_047920875.1 Haliea sp.
GACGATGATATCGAGATTGATATCAACCCGGCGGACCTGCGGGTGGATACCTACCGCTCCAGCGGCGCCGGCGGCCAGCATGTGAACAAGACGGACTCGGCGGTGCGGCTGACCCACAATCCTACCGGGGTGGTGGTGTCCTGCCAGACCGAGCGCTCCCAGCACCAGAACCGTGACCGGGCGATGAAGATGCTGCGGGCCAAGCTGTACGAGTTGGAGGTACAGAAGCGCAACCAGGTCAAGCAGGCGACCGAGGATGGCAAAGCGGATATCGGCTGGGGCAGCCAGATTCGCTCTTATGTGCTGGATCAGTCGCGGATCAAGGACTTGCGCACAGGCGTCGAAACCAGCAACACCCAGGCGGTGCTGGACGGCGATATCGACCAGTTTATTGAAGCCTCATTGAAGAAGGGGCTGTAGGACCAGGTATGAGTGAGCAGGATCAGGCCCCCCGCGGTGCCGAGGACGAAAACAAGCTGATCGCCGAACGCCGCGGCAAGCTCGCGCAGCTGCGGGCGCAGCGCAATCCCTTCCCCAACGACTTCCGTCGCAGTGGCCATGCCGCTGATCTGCAGCGCGAGTATGGCGGCAGCAGCAAGGAGCAGCTCGAGCAGGAGAATCGACACTACGCGGTGGCCGGGCGCCTGATCCGCAACCGCGGTGCCTTCCTGCTGATCCAGGACGGCTCCGGCCAGATCCAGCTTTACGTCAATCGCCAGGTACTGGACGAGGCCACGCTGGCAGAGATCAAGAGCTGGGATCTGGGTGACATAGTCTCTGCCAGTGGCCCGATTCATAAATCCGGCAAGGGCGATCTCTATATCAACATGGAGCAGGCGCGGCTTTTGACCAAGGCCCTGCGGCCGCTGCCGGACAAATACCACGGCCTGGCCGACCAGGAGCTGCGCTACCGCCAGCGCTATGTGGACCTGATCGTCAACGCCGAATCCCGCGCGGTGTTCCAGCTGCGGTCGAAGATCGTCCGTTTCATCCGCGACTACATGGATGGCCGGGGTTTTATGGAGGTCGAAACTCCCATGATGCAGGTAATACCCGGGGGTGCTGCGGCGAAGCCTTTTGTGACCCACCACAACGCCCTTGACCTGGACATGTACCTGCGCATCGCGCCCGAGCTGTATCTGAAGCGGCTGGTGGTGGGCGGCTTCGAGAAGGTGTATGAGGTTAACCGCAACTTCCGTAACGAGGGCCTGTCGACCCGGCACAATCCCGAATTCACCATGCTGGAGTTCTACTGGGCCTACGCCGATTACCGCGACGCCATGGACCTGACCGAGGACATGCTGCGGCAGCTGACGGCCACAGTGCTGGGCAGCACGACGGTCGAATACCAGGGCTCCAGCTACGATTTTTCGCAGCCTTTTACGCGGATTTCGGTGTTCGATTCCATCCTCCATTACAACCCGGATATCGCTGCGGCTGAGCTGGCGGATGAGCAGGGCGCGCGCGCTATTGCCGCTGGGCTGGGGATTCCCCTGAAAGACAGCTGGGGGCTGGGCAAGGTGCAGATCGAGATCTTCGAGAAGACGGTGGAGCACCGGCTGGACCAGCCCACCTTTATCACTGCCTACCCCACGGAAGTGTCGCCGCTGGCGCGACGCAGCGATTCAGATCCCTTCGTCACCGACCGCTTCGAATTCTTCGTCGGCGGCCGGGAGATAGCCAACGGCTTCTCCGAGCTCAACGACGCCGAGGACCAGGCCCAACGCTTCCGTGACCAGGTCGCCGAGAAAGAAGCCGGTGACGAGGAGGCCATGCACTATGATCACGATTACGTGCGTGCCCTGGAATACGGCATGCCGCCCACCGCGGGCGAGGGTATCGGTATTGATCGCCTGGTTATGCTGTTGACCAACTCCCCCTCGATTCGCGATGTGCTGCTGTTCCCGCACATGCGCCCCGAGTAGGGGGCTTCGCTTCGCCCAGGCTTTACTGAATGTTACACTGGCCCCATGACGATCTCGTGCAAGGACCTACCCGTGAACGCATTCCTGCTCCCACTGCTGTCGGCTGGTTTTGCGTTGCTGCTGTCGGCCTGTGTTGCTGTCCCGGAGAGCCCCGAAGTTGCAGGGGCTGAAGCGCCTGTCGAGTCGGTGCCGGTGACGCAGGCACCGGCACCCGAACTCACCCTCAACCTGCCGACCCGCGACCAGTGCCAGTGCCAGCCGTCGCCGGAACGCGACCTCACTTTCCTCGAACGTGGCTACCAGGCGCTGAGCCAGGGCGATGCGGTGACTGCCCTGCAGCATTTTCAGCGCTACAAGCGTCTGGAAACCGTTGCCGCTGCCCAGTGGGAAGCGGATGTTGCGATTGCGTACCTGGCGATGCTGCCAGACAGCCCGCTCTACGATCACGACGCCGCTGAACAGAGTTACCAGGCCCTGTCCGGGCGCTTGCGACCCGACATGGGGGTGCATCCCACCGCGCTGCTGATGCGGGACTCGCTGTCGGCTTTTGCGCTGCTGAACCGGCACATCGCCGATCTGGAAAGCAGCAACGCCACCCTGAAGGAAGATCTGGAAAAGCGCGAGGAGGCTATCAGGCGGCTGCGGGAGCTGACTCTGGGGCAGTCGCGGGGATCTCAACCGTAAACTCTGCGCCTTTGCCCGGGGCACTGCTGACAGTGATCTTCCCGCCCATCAGCTCGCAGTATTCGCGACAGATTGCGAGACCGAGGCCGGTGCCACCGTAGTTGGCGCTGGTAGTGCTGTCAGCCTGTACGAAGGCGTCGAAAATGCGCAGCTGCTCTTCTTCATTCATGCCTATGCCAGTATCTCTGATACTCAATCTCAGCCAGGCGTCGGGGCCATTGCCAGTGGCGCTGGCGCTCAGGTAGATGTCGCCACCGTGGGTGAACTTGCAGGCGTTGCTGAGCAGGTTCAGGAACACCTGGCGAAACCGCGTTGCATCCGAGTGCAGCGCAGGCAGTGCCGACCAGTCCGTGGGCAGATGCAGCCGGTTGCCGCGCTCTCGCAGCAGCGGCGCCATGGAGTCAGCAACCTGGCCGAGAGCATCGGCAGCTGAAAAATGCTCCCTCAGCAGTTCCATCTTGCCGGTCTCGATTTTCGACAGGTCGAGAATGTCGTTGATCAGCGCCAGCAGCTGGCGGCCAGAGCGGACGATTTTTTCCAAATCCTGCTGGAATTGTTCCCGGTCCACCTCGCCTGCATCGTCGAGTTCGTCGTGGAGCATTTCGCTGTAGCCGATAATCGCGTTCAGCGGCGTTCGCAGTTCGTGGCTGACATTGGCCAGGAAGCGACTTTTTGCCGCGTTGGCGTCGTCCGCGTCATCCTTGGCCTGGCGCACTTCCTCTATCGCGTTGCGCAGTTTGTCCGACATGTCGTTGAACGCGGCAGCCAGTTCCCCCAACTCCCCCCGGTCTTCAATGCCGACGATCCGGTAGTCCAGATCCCCACTGCCGATGCGCTGGGTGCCGCGCTTGAGCCGTTTCAACGAACGGTTGGTGTAGCGCAAGAGGAAAAAGCCTAGCAACACGGTGAGAAATATGGAGGTGATAAAACCGATGACGGTAATACGGTCCGTCAGGGCAATGGTGCGGTCGATCAGGTTGGCGCGCTGCACCGCGATGAAGGCCTGGCGCTGCTCCAGCTGACGCAGGTTCTCCAGGGTCTCGACGAAGGGCAGGGGGTCGTCCATGTCGTCACGGAACCCGGGGTCGTTGTATTTGCGGTAGAACTCCAGCCAGCTGGCCAGCAGGTACTCGCTGGCCTGTTGCAGGCGCTGATACTGGGGCCGGGTCACCTCGCTGCTGAGCGTACCCAGGTCGCGCAGCTTGTCGGCGATCATGGCGAGATCTGCCTCGGCCCGCGCCAGCTCTGCGGCTTCGAGCTGGTCGCCCGTGGTTTCGCGCAGGGTCGCCAGGACCAGGATTTGCTGGCGCTGGTTCTCCAGCAACTGGGCCGCGTCAGTAGACAGCTGGGTTGCACTCACAGAGCTGCGATAGGCGAGCATGCTCTCCTGCCGCGCATAGCTGCCCCAGAAGTGAGTGCCGACGTTGATGGCGAATAATACCAAAATGGTGCAGAGCGACAGGGTCAGGCGGCGGCGCAGGCTCACGGGGTGATCAGTCTCCGAATCTGGTTCAGCAGTTCAGGAAAATCGATGGGCTTGGTGGCGTAGTCGTCGCAACCAGCGGCCAGCGCGCTGCGGCGGTCGTTGTCCATTGCATGCGCGGTCAGGGCGATGATCGGGATATCCTGCAATCGCTCGTCCTCCCGTGCGGTTCGGCAGGCTGTCCAGCCGTCCATCACGGGCAGGTTCATATCCATCAACACCAGTGCCGGACGCTCGCTGGCCATCAGTGCCAGCGCCTGCCTGCCGTCGGCAGCGGTGACCACGGTGTACCCCGCCCGCTGTAGACGACGGGTCAGCATCTCACAGTTCAGCTGGTTGTCTTCCACCAGCAGGATTGGGCGCTGCTCAGTCATGACCCGCCTCCCGGATTCTGTGCACCGTGACGGATTGCTCAATACCGCGGATGGCCAGTTCCCGGCGGTCGCTCAAGGTGTAGTGTCCCTGCAGCTTGCAGGCAGTGCTGTCGGAGATCAGGATCTCCCCGCCCAGGCAGTGGTCCTCAATGCGCGAGGTGACATTCATGGGATGGCCGACAAAACCGTACTTGCTGCGTCGCTCGGAACCTATATTGCCGGCGATGACCGAGCCGGTATTGAGGGCGATGCCGGTGGCCAGCTCGGGTAGCCCGGCGGCCCGGTTGTCAGCGTTGATGCCCGCCATCGCCGCCTGCATGGCCAGCGCGCAGCGTACTGCCCGGTCGGCGTCGTCGTGCCGGCGCTGGGGCGCGCCGAAAACGGTGAGGATGGCGTCGCCGATGAATTCGTCGATGGTGCCGGTGTGGGCCATGATGATGTCGGTCATGGCGCCCAGATAGCGGTTCAGCATCGCGACCACCTGCTGCGGCGCCAACTGTTCGCTCAGCGTTGTGAAGCCGCGGATGTCGGACATCATGATGGTCACTTCCCGCAGATCGCCGCCCAGCTCCAGCCCTTCGGGCCGCTCCAGAATTTCGGTGACGATCTCATCCGACAGGTAGCGGCCGAAGGTGGCGCGGATGAATTTCTCGTTGCGTTCCAGCTGCTGCCGGTACTGTTCTTCGCGGTCGTGCCAGCGCTTGCGCTCGATGCCAGCCTTGATCCGGGCCTGCAGCAGCACGGGGTTGAAGGGTTTGAACAGGTAGTCGTCGGCGCCCGCTTCGATGCAGGCGATAATGCCGTCCATGTCCTGGCTGCCGGAGATCACGATTACCGGTGTCGCTCGCCAGTCCGGGTGTTCCTTGATCCGCCGCAGCACCTCGCGGCCGTCCATGTCCGGCATCATCAGGTCCAGCAGCACGACATCGACATCGGTTTCGGCGAGGGTTTGCAGCGCTTCCGCGCCACTGGCGGCAGTGACCACCAGATGGCCGGAGCGGGAGAGGTAGCGCGCAACCAGTTCCCGATTCTCCTGCAGATCGTCCACGGCGAGGATGAAGCCGGGTTCGGCGGCAATGCTGCGCCCCTGGGCTGCAGGCTGGGAGTCAGCGCCGCTGTGCGCCGCATGCACGGCCTGCAGCAGGCGTGCAAGCTTGTCGGTCAGGTCCGCGGTATCTGTGCCGATGTCTTCCTGCAGCATCTCTGCATAGCCACGGATCGCAGCCAGGCTGTTCATCTGGTCATGGAGGCTGTCGGGGGCAGAGCTCGTGAGCTGCGCTTCCAGCATGGCCGCGGCCTGGAACAGACGCTGCAGATCGTCGAGCACGGTGTCATCCAGTGCAATGGCCGTCTCTTCTGCAGCCCAGGCCCTAAGGTCGCTGACAGCGCTCAGAAGCATCTGACTCCAGGGGGCGGGGGTGTGGCTGCTGTGGGTACTCACGAGTGGGCGTATCCCGGGGTCGCGGATTGGCTTGCAGTATAGCGATGCTGTCTTTACTGTGGAAATCCGCGTTTCATTCGTTATAGATACAGGGTGCTCAGGCGTGGATTTACCCGCCGGACCGTATTGGCCGTTCATGCGTGCGTTCCGGTTGGCAGTTGAGGTACTATGGCGTCGAGAGCTTCAGGGATCAGGCTTTTCATGGGGCAGGAATAACAGGCATGTTGCAGCAAGTAGAAATCTTCCAGGGTCTCTCCCGGGATGAGTTGGAGGCGCTGGCGACCAGCAGCACCAGCCGTTCCTTTCCCAAAAACACGGTGGTCATCCACGAGAATGACCCGGCAGACTCCCTGTTCATCATCGAGAGCGGGAAGGTCAAGGTTTACTGCAGCGACAAGAACGGCAAGGAGTTCATCATGAACACCCAGGGTGCCGGCGACTATTTTGGTGAGCTGGCCCTGCTCGATGACTCCCTGCGTTCCGCCTCGGTGCGCACGGTGGAGAAGTGTTCCTTCTGCATTATCTACAAGGATGACTTCAGCCGGGTGCTGGACGATCATCCCAGTATCGCCCGCAAGCTGATCAGCAATCTGGCCCAGCGCGTGCGCAAGCTCACCGCAGACGTCAAGAGCCTCGCCCTGCAGGATGTCTACGGCCGCGTAGCCAATGTGCTGATGGACCTGTCGGAAGAGCGCGGTGACGGTACCCTGTTCATCCCGGAGAAGCTGACCCAGCAGGACATCGCGGATCGTGTTGGCGCATCGCGCGAGATGGTGGCGAGAATCCTCAAGGACCTCACTATTGGCGAGTACATTCGTTTCGAGGGCCGCCACATCATCATCAATACGCGCCTGCCGGCAAAGTATTGATGACAGCGGGCTAGCCCTGTTTCACCTCCAGCAGCAATCGCCCCTTGCCAAGCCGGGCGTCCAGCAGGTCGCCCGCGACGACCTGCCCTGCGTCCCGCACCACCTCCCCGTTGCCATCCGTGAGGATGCTGTAGCCCCGGCTGAGCGTAGCAAGCGGACTAACCGAATCCAGTAACTGCGCGACGTGCGCAAGCCGAGTGGTGGCACCCTGCAGCCTGCTGCGTATACCGCGCTGCTGTCGCTGTTGAAGCCTCGTCACCTGTTCCCGAAGGGTTCTGATCCGCGCCGCAGGTGAGCGTGCCTGCACCCGGCTGGTCAGTAGCAGCAGTCGCCCGCGCTGATCCCGCAGCTGGCTCCGCTGGGCGCGCTGCAGGCGCTGCTCCAGCTCATCGAGGCGCTGAGCCTGCTCCCGCAGCAGATGCCCCGGGTGGCGCAGGCGCTCGCGCAGGTGCAGCAGTTCACGCTGCGCTACCCGCAATTTGATCGCTATCCGGCTGCCCAGCACCTGCTGTAGCTGGTGCAGTCTGGCACCCCACTCGCGCTGGTCGGGGCTCAACAGCTCCGCGGCCGCCGAAGGCGTGGCGGCGCGCTGATCGGCCACCATATCGGCGATACTGATGTCTATCTCATGGCCAACGGCGCTCACCACCGGCAGGGCGCTGGCCGCTATTGCGCGGGCCACGATTTCCTCATTGAAGGCCCAGAGATCCTCCAGGGATCCACCGCCGCGGGTGACCAGCAGCGCGTCCAACTGCACCAGACCCTCGGCCTGCCAGCGGTTGGCGCGCTCTATTGCGGCGCAGATCTCCCCGCCGGCGGTTTCGCCCTGCACGGGCACGGGCAGTAGCAGCACCTCCATAGCAGGGCAGCGTCGCCGCAGCACGGTCAGTACATCGTGGATGGCCGCGCCGGTGGGGGAGGTGATCACGCCCAGACGCTGTACCTCCGCCGGCAGCTGACGCTTGCGTTCGGGGTCAAACAAGCCTTCGCCCAATAATCTGTCCCGCAACCGCTCGAAGGCCGCCTGCAGCGCGCCGGCGCCCGCGTGCTCCAGAAATTCCACGATCAGCTGGAATTCACCGCGGCCCTCGTACAGGGACACTCGGCAACGCAGGCGGATGGCCATGCCGTTCTTCGGGGTCAGGCGCAGGTGCTGATTGCGGTTGCGGAACATGGCGCAGCGCACCTGGGCAGCGCTGTCCTTGAGGGTAAAGTACCAATGGCCGGAGGAGGGGGCGGCGAAGTTGCTGACCTCGCCCTCCACCCAGAGGAAGTCGAAGTGGCTTTCGAGCAGGCGCCGCGCTTCCCGGTTGAGCTGGCCTACGGTCAGGGTCGGTGGAGTGTTGGAAACAGGGTGCTGCAGCACGGACTCTGGTTTACCTGTGGTGGGCAGAAGATTTATAATTGCACGTTTAGCTGCACCCCGCCAGCCGGAGAGACCTATGTTGCGAATCGCCCAGGAAGCCCTGACCTTCGATGATGTGCTGCTGCTGCCCGGGTATTCGGAGGTGATTCCCAGCGACGTCTCCCTGCGCACTCGCCTGACCCGCACTATAGAGCTCAATATCCCGCTGGTTTCCTCCGCCATGGATACCGTCACCGAGGCCCGCCTGGCCATCGCCCTGGCCCAGGAGGGCGGTATCGGCATCATCCACAAAAGCATGACCATTGCCGAGCAGGCCGAGGAAGTGCGGCGGGTCAAGAAGTTCGAAAGCGGGGTGGTCAAGGATCCTATCACTATCCAGCAGAACGCCACCCTGGCGCAGCTGCGCGAGCTGACCGGCGCCCACGGTATTTCCGGGGTGCCGGTGCTTGATGGAGAAGACCTGGTGGGTATTGTCACTCGCCGCGACACACGCTTTGAATCCAATCCCGCCAAGTTGGTGTCCGAGATCATGACCCCGCGCGACAAGCTGGTCACCGTCAGAGAGGGTGCCAGCTCGGAAGAGGTGCAGCGTCTGCTGCACCAGTACCGCATTGAGAAGATCCTGGTGGTCAGCGACAAGTTTGATCTGCGCGGCATGATCACGGTCAAGGATTTCGACAAGGCGGAAAGTTTCCCGCTGGCCTGCAAG
>JBLRXF010000118.1:0-8817 GCA_047920875.1 Haliea sp.
GCGCGCGATTGCCGACCACTTCGATATCAGTTTTGAGCTGGAGCACCAGATCTCCGGCACTGGCAAGGAAGTGTACCTGGATAGTATCCGCGAGGTGCTCGACAAGGGCGTTTTCACCATGGTGCGGCAGCGGGAAATGAAGGGCCTGGGGCACGCCATCCTGACCGGCGAGGTGCTGATCGGCAACGAACCCTTCGGCGTGGTGTTGTCCGACGATCTTTGCATCAACGAGGGCCCCGGCGTACTCAGCCAGATGGCCGAGCTTTACCGCCAGTTCCGCTGCTCTATCGTCGCCATTCAGGAAGTGCCGATAGAGGACGTACACAAGTATGGTGTCATCGCCGGGGAGAGCCTGAAAGAGGGCATCTACCGGGTCGACAAGATGGTGGAAAAGCCTGATGCGGCGGTGGCACCCTCCAACCTCGCCATCATTGGCCGCTATATCCTGACCCCGGACATCTTCGACATCCTGCGGGAGACACCTCCGGGCGCCAACGGCGAAGTGCAGCTCACCGATGCGCTGCAGACCCAGGCCCGGCAGGGCTGCGTCATGGCCTACCGGTTCAAGGGCCGCCGCTTCGACTGCGGCAGCGTGCCAGGCTTTGTCGAGGCTACCAATTTCGTCTACGAAAACCACTACTCCCATACCTGAGTCAGGAGCTCCCTCGTGCAAACACTGGACTGTTTCAAGGCCTACGATGTGCGCGGCCGGGTGCCGGACCAGCTCAACGAGGATATTGCACGGCGCATTGGCCGCGCCTTTGCCGAAGTGATCGCGCCGGGCAAGGTGGTGCTCGGCCACGATGTTCGCTTGAGCAGCGAAGCGATCAAGGGTGCCCTGGCCGCGGGGCTGCGCGAGCAGGGGGTCGACGTCTACGATATCGGTCTCTGTGGTACGGAGGAAATCTATTTTGCGACGTCCCATGCCGGCATGGACGGCGGCATCGTGGTGACCGCCAGCCACAACCCCAAGGACTACAACGGGATGAAGTTTGTTCGCGAGCTGTCCCAGCCGATCTCGGGCGACAGCGGCCTGTTCGCCATCCGCGACCTGGCGGCGGGCAACGAGTTCACGCCCGCGGCAGCCCCCGGTGGCTATTACCCCCTGGACACCTCGGCAGCCTATATAGAACACCTGCTCAGCTACGTGGACGTGGCCGCCCTGCCGCCGCTGCGGATTGTGGTGGATGCCGGCAACGGTGGCGCCGGGCGGGTGATCGACCTGCTGGAACCGCATTTACCCTTCGAATTCATCAAGCTCCACCACGAGCCTGACGGCCACTTCCCCAACGGCGTACCCAATCCGCTGCTGCCGGAAAACCGCGCGCTGACCAGTGCGGCAGTCGTCGAACACGGCGCCGATCTGGGCATCGCCTGGGATGGGGATTTCGATCGCTGTTTTTTCTTCGACGAGTGCGGCGAGTTTGTCGAGGGCTATTACCTGGTGGGACTGCTGGCGGTGGCCTTCCTGCAACAGGATCCCGGCGCCGCGATCGTGCACGATCCGCGCCTGACCTGGAATACCGAGGACTTGGTGCGCAGCTTTGGCGGTCGGTCGGTGCAGAGTAAAACAGGCCATGCCTTCATCAAGGAACGGATGCGCAAGGAAAATGCTGTCTACGGTGGTGAAATGAGCGCGCACCACTACTTTCGCGACTTCGCCTACTGCGACAGCGGCATGATTCCGTGGCTGCTGGTGGCGGGCCTGATCGGCAGCCGCGGCCAGCCGCTGTCCGCGCTGGTGGCGGAGCGGGTGGCGGCGTTTCCCTGCAGTGGTGAGATCAACCGCACCATTGCCGATCCGCAGGCGCTGCTGGCGCAGATTGCGCAGCGCTACCAGCCGCAGGCGCTGCTGGTGGAGTCCGTGGACGGCGTCAGCATGGCCTTCGCCGACTGGCGCTTCAACCTGCGCCTGTCCAACACCGAGCCGGTGGTGCGGCTGAATGTGGAAAGCCGCGGTGATGCCGCCCTGATGCGCGCGCGCACCGAAGAGCTGCTGGCGCTGATTGACGCTCAGGTCTGAGCGTCTGACTGCTGCCGCCCCCGGGCGGCATGCCACTGGGACAAAAGCCGCTCGGTGGCGGCGTCCATATTCTTGCGACTGTCGGCGTTTTGCAGACGATTGAGAATAGCCGAGCCGATTTCCTTGCCGAGTTCCACGCCCCACTGGTCGAATGAGTTGATGCCCCAGAGCTGGCCGCTGCAGAAGGTCCGGTGCTCGTACAGGGCCAGCAGGGCACCCAGGCTGTGTGGTGTTACTGCATCCATGGTGATGACGCTGCTGGGCCGGTTGCCGGGCATGGCCAGATGCGGTGCCAGCCGGCTCGCCTCCACTGCCTCCAGGCCCCGCTCCAGCAGGCTGGCCCGTGCTTCATCCTCGCTGCACCCGATCATCAGGGTGCGGCTCTGGGCAAGGCCATTGGCGACCAGCATGGTGTGCCGGCCATCGTCCCCGATCGGCGTGGTCAGCGGCAGGATAAAATCTGCCGGGCACAGGCGGGTGCCCTGGTGCAGCAGCTGATGGAAGGAGTGCTGTCCCATGGTGCCGGCCGAGCCCCACAGTATTGGCGCAGTGTCATAATCCAGCGACTCACCGTCCCGGGTTACGCGCTTGCCGTTGCTCTCCATGGTCAGTTGCTGGAGAAAGTCCGGCAGCCCCGCCAGCCCATGATCATAAGGCAATACCACGTGGTTGCCGGCGCCGAAGAAGTTGCAGTACCAGATCTCCAGCAGGCTCATCAGCATGGGCAGATTGTGAGCACAGCTGGCGCTGGCAAAGTGGCTGTCCATTTCCTCGGCGCCGTTCAGGAGGGCGCTGAAGTGCTCCCAGCCAATCGCGATGGCGCTGCTCAAGCCCACCGCCGACCACAGGGAATAGCGCCCGCCCACCCAGTCCCACAGGGGCAGGCAATTGTCCGCAGGTACGCCAAAATCTGCAGCCGCCTGCAAGTTGGTGGTGATAGCCAGGAAATGCCTGTGCAAATCTTCCTCGGTGGCTCCCGACGCCAACAGCCAGCTGCGGGCCGCCTGGCCATTGGCCAGGGTCTCTTCGGTGCGGAAGGATTTGGAGCAGAGGATGAACAGGGTTGCGCCGGGGTCCAGCCGCTGCAGGGTGCGGTGCAGATCTGCAGGGTCGACGTTGGCTACGTAGTGGCAGCGTACTGCCCCCTGGCAAGCTGCGAGGGCGCCGGTGACCAGGCGCGGCCCGAGGTCGGAGCCGCCGATACCGATATTCACCACGTCGGTGATGATCTTGCCCGAAAAGCCCTGCAGCTGGCCGCTGTTGATGCGATCACACCACAGGCGCATGCGCTGGCGGGTATCCTCGACGGCGCTGAACTCTGCCTCAAGGCCTCCCGGGGCAGAACGGGCCCGCAACAGAGTATGTAGCGCCGGCCGCGACTCGGTGTTGTTCAGCGGCGTGCCGGACAGCAGCTGTCCTGCGCGCTGCGGCAGCTGGGCCTGCTCCGCCAGCCGCAGCAGGGCGGCGCGGCTGTCCCGGCAGAGCAGGTGCTTGGAATAGTCCAGGGTGAGTCCGGCTGCGCCGGCGGTAAATTCCGTGGCTCGCTGCGCGTCCTTGCTGAACAGGGCGCTGATGGAGGTGCCCTGCATTTGTACTGCCAGGGACTGCAGTTCACGCCAGGAAGGAAAGTCCGAGAGCCGCAGGGTCTGAGTCATGGTGGGCACCGCCAGAGTGGTTGTGCAGTATAGGCAGCGCCGCGGCGGCCTGCAATTTCAGCCCTAGTGGTCGCGCTCGAGTGACAGCCGAGTGAGGGCCTGCAGGGCCTCCAGTGCGGGTCCGGGGGGTAGCCCGGCAAGCGCTGCCAGGGCCAGGTCATGGTGTTCGCGGGCTCGCTCGCGGGTATAGTCGGCGGCGCCGCAGCGGCCGATAGCCGCGACGATGGGGGCGATATCCGCTGCCGTCTTGTCGGTGATTGCGCGCCGCACCAGGTCTTGCTCCTCACCGTTGCCGCAGCGCAGCACATGGATCAGGGGCAGGGTGAGTTTGCCCTCGCTCAGGTCATCGCCGACATTCTTGCCCATGGTGGCTGCATCACCCTCGTAATCGAGCATATCGTCGATCATCTGGAAGGCGAGGCCGAGGTGCAGGCCGAAGTTGGCCAGTTGCTCTGATCTGGCCTGATCGCTGCCGCTGAGGACGGCAGCACCATAGCAGGCGGCGGCAAACAGCACCGCGGTCTTGCGGGTAATGATGTCCAGGTAGTCCTGCTCGCTGGTGTCGGCATTGCCGGCCCGCGTCAGCTGCAGTACCTCGCCCTCGGCAATGGTATTGGTGGTGTCCGCCATGTAGCGCAGGATGTTCATGTCCTGCAGCTCCACCATGAGCTGGAAGGCGCGGGTATAAAGAAAGTCGCCGACCAGTACGCTGGGCGCATTGCCGAAGGTGGCGTTGGCCGTTGGCCGGCCGCGCCGCAGTTCGGACAGATCAACGACATCGTCGTGCAACAGGGTGGCGGTGTGGATAAACTCGATGACGGCAGCGAATGTGATGTGCTCGTCGCGGCACTCGCCCAGGGCGGCGCCGCTCAGCAGGGCGAGCAGTGGCCGCAGCCGCTTGCCGCCTGCATCAACTATGTAGTGGCCGACATTTTCAACCATGGGGACCTTGGACTGGAGCTGGTCGATGATCAGTCGGTTGACCCGCTCGAACTCTGCGGCGACGCTGGCGCGAATGTGTTGCATAGGATGCTGGCTTGGTAAGTGCTCGCGCATGCTAGGGTGCGCTGGCATAGGTGTCAAGTTGCCGCTGCAAGTAGGAAATAAACCTTGCCCAGCGCAGTTGCTTTGAGTAAAATCGCCGCCCTTCGGAGGCTGTTGCGCATTGGCGGTACAGCCCCGGGATTCATCAACACTGTTAGTGCCTGGCTCTGCCCCCTTGATAAACAAGGGTTTTTGAGACTGCGAGCAGGCTAACTCAACGGAGAAGACAATGTACGCAGTAATCGAGAGCGGCGGCAAGCAGCATCGCGTCGTCGAGGGTGAGACCCTCAAGCTGGAGAAAATCGAAGCGGCTACCGGCGCCACCGTCGAATTCGAGCGGGTACTGATGATCGGCGGCGACGCGGTCAGGATCGGAACCCCTTTGGTGGAAGGTGGCAAGGTGACTGCGGAGGTGGTCAGCCACGGGCGCCACAAGAAAGTCAAAATTGTGAAGTTCAATCGCCGCAAGCATTATCGGAGAGAAACCGGCCATCGCCAGTGGTTCACCGAAGTCAAGATTACCGGCATTACGGCGTAACGGAGGCTATCGACAATGGCACACAAGAAAGCAGGCGGCAGTACTCGCAACGGTCGCGATTCGGAAAGCAAACGTCTCGGCGTCAAGCGTTTCGGCGGTGAAGTCGTCAAGGCGGGCAATATCATCGTGCGCCAGCGCGGTACCCGCTTCCACCCCGGGGACAACGTGCGCTGCGGCAGGGACCACACACTGTTCGCCACGGCCGAGGGCCGGGTTGAATTTATTGTCAAGGGTCCCAACAACCGCAAGTTCGTTCAGGTCGTGAGCGCCTGATCGGGCGGTCACACAGAGCGGATACAAAAGCCTCGTCACCTGACGGGGCTTTTTTTTTATACTTACAGGCAACCCGCGGCCGCGATGGCGCGACCGATGCAGGGTGGCAGTGGCAGGGTCATGAAATTTGTAGATGAGGCAAGCATCAAGGTGTTTGCGGGCAACGGCGGCAACGGCTGCCTCAGCTTCCGCAGGGAGAAGTTCGTGCCCCGCGGTGGGCCAGATGGTGGCGATGGCGGTGATGGCGGCAGCGTCATCATGGAGGCCGATGAGGGCCTGAATACCATGGTGGACTATCGCTTTGTGCGCAGCTACCGGGCCCAGAATGGCGAATCCGGCAAGAGCCGCAACTGTACCGGCAAAGGCGGTGAAGACCTCGTGCTGAGAGTGCCGGTGGGCACGACCATTATCGACGAGGACACTGCCGAGGTGCTGGGAGATCTCTCTGAGCACGGCCAGCGGCTGGTGGTGGCCCAGGGTGGCTGGCACGGGCTGGGCAATGCCCGCTTCAAGTCCAGCACCAACCGGGCGCCGCGGCAGACCAGTCCGGGCACCGAAGGCGAGCAGCGCTCGCTGAAGCTGGAGCTGAAGGTGCTGGCAGACGTCGGTCTGCTGGGGCTGCCCAATGCGGGCAAGTCCACCTTCATCCGCGCCGTATCCGCCGCCCGCCCAAAAGTGGCTGACTACCCTTTTACTACGCTGGTGCCGAACCTGGGCGTGGTCAAGGTGGATTCCCACCGCAGCTTTGTGGTCGCAGACATTCCCGGCCTGATCGCCGGCGCCTCCGACGGCGCTGGTCTGGGTATCCGCTTTCTCAAGCACCTGACCCGCAACCGGATTCTGCTGCACCTTGTCGACATGGCGCCCGTGGATGGCAGCGAGCCGGCAGATGCAGCGGTGGCGATCGTGCAGGAGTTGGAGCGCTTCAGCCCGACCCTGGCATCCCGACCTCGCTGGCTGGTATTGAACAAGACAGACTTGGTGGCCGAGGGCGAGCTGGCGCCCCGCCGCGCCGCGCTGCTGGAAGCCTTGGCCTGGGAAGGGCCAGTCTATGAGACGGCGGCCATCAGTGGCGAGGGCACCACGCGTATTTGCCAGGACCTCATGGTGGCGCTGGAGGAGCAGAAGCTGCGTGAGCAGGATCCGGAAGTCGCCGACGCTGAAGCTGAACAGCAGGCGCGCATGCAGCAGGAGGCGCGGGAACGGATCGAGGCCTTGCGCGCCCAGTATCGCGAAGCGGCTGCCGCTGTTGACAGCGATGACAGCGATGATGACGACGATGTAGAAGTGGAATACGTACACTGATGAGCACTGCTGCGCGCATGGAAATCGCGGCCGCCCGCCGTTGGGTGATCAAGGTCGGCAGCGCCCTGCTGACCAACGACGGTCGTGGCCTGGACAGTGCCATGATCGGCAGTCTGGTCGCCCAGATTGCCTCGCTGAGGGCGGGCGGTGCGGAGGTGGTGCTGGTCTCCAGCGGCGCCGTTGCCGCCGGCATCGTGCGCCTTGGCTGGCCGCGCCGGCCCTCGCAGCTGCACGAGCTGCAGGCCGCCGCCGCCGTAGGTCAGTCTGCTCTTATCCAGAGCTATGAAACGGCTTTTCGGGGCTACGATATTGCCTCTGCACAGATCCTGCTGGGCCACGATGACATCACTGCCCGTGACCGCTATCTGAACGCACGCGGCACGCTGACGACCCTGCTGCGTTTGGGGGTGGTGCCAATCGTTAATGAGAACGACACTGTCGTCACCGATGAAATCCGCTTCGGCGACAACGATACGCTCGCCGCTCTGGTGGCCAACCTTATCGACGCCGATGCCCTGCTGCTGCTGACTGACCAGCAGGGGCTTTACGAAGAAGACCCGCGGATGAATCCCTTCGCCGCGCTGGTGGAAACCCGTGATGTCCACGATTCAGCCCTGGACGCAATGGCCGGCGAAGGTGGTGAGCTCGGCCGCGGCGGCATGATTACCAAGCTGCGGGCCGCCCGGCTGGCGGCCAGGTCGGGCTCCGAGACGGTGATCGCCAGTGGCCGTCACCCCGATGTTGTGGCGGAAGTCGCGGCCGGCGTCATTGTTGGTACCTGGTTGCGCACCGGCAAGCAGCCGCAAAATGCCCGCAAGCAGTGGTTGGCTGGAATGGTGCAGATTGCGGGCAGCCTGGAACTGGACGAGGGCGCGGTGCGGGTGCTGCGCGAGTCCGGCCGCAGCCTGCTGCCCGTCGGGGTCAGGGCTGTGTCCGGACGATTCCAGCGCGGCGACATGGTGTCCTGTCGTGGCCCCGATGAGCGTGAGGTGGCCCGCGGGCTGGTCAACTACAGCGCTGAGGAAACCCGTCGGATCATGGGGCAACCTTCAGCGGCCATCGAGCAGATACTGGGTTATCAGGGCGATGAAGAGCTGATTCATCGCGATAATCTGGTGCTGTGCTAGGGCTTTGACAATGAACCCTGAACTATTGCTGGCCGCGTACTGCGTGGCGATTGCCGTGCTGTCTCTGGCGGGTGGCCTGCTGCCGAACTGGGTACAGATGACCCATACCCGCACACAGCTGATCATGAGCTTTGTCTCGGGCCTGATGTTGGGCGTGGCGTTCTACCACCTGTTGCCGCACAGTATTGCCCTGCAGCCGTCGGCCCATGCTGTGGATGTGTCGGTGTGGTGGCTCATGATCGGCCTGATCACCATGCTCATGCTGCTCCGAATGTTTCATTTCCACCAGCATGATTTCAGTGCTGTCGAAGCCGGGCACCACGACGCGCATGGACACGATCACGCTCACGACCATCATCACCCCGTTGTTGCCCCTCCTGCAGCGCACCGCCTGAGCTGGGTTGGTCTTGCCCTGGGTCTGGGGCTGCACACCCTGATTGATGGCATTGCTCTGGGGGCGGCCATGCAGGTTGAGCTGGGCCATCCGGCGGGCTTGCTGGGGGTGGGTGTGTTCCTGGCGATCTTGCTGCACAAGCCGCTGGATGCCATGTCCATTACCACAATCATGGAAGCTGGGGGCTGGAGCCCTCGTTCGCGGAGCCTGGCCAACCTCGGCTTTGCTCTCCTGTGTCCGCTGGGAGCCCTGTTGTTCTACTTTGGGGTGGACCTGCTGGGTGACGCCCGTCACCATGCGGTGGCTGTTGCGCTGGCATTCTCTGCCGGCGCCTTCATCTGCATCGCTCTCAGTGACCTGCTGCCGGAAGTGCATTTTCACAGTCACGACCGCGGCAAGCTGACTCTGGCATTCGTGGCCGGTATCATGCTCGCCTACGCGATAGGTATCATTGAGCC
>JBLRXF010000119.1:0-8788 GCA_047920875.1 Haliea sp.
TCTCGATGGCGAAAGCAGTCTGGAGGAGGCTGTTGCGCAGGGTGTTGCAGCCTCGCGACAGCTGGCCAAGCGCCAGCTGACCTGGCTGCGCAAGTGGCCCGGGCTGTACTGGATGTTAACCGATGCGACGGGGAACGTATGCGCTGCGGGGCAGTCAGAGCATGGGGAAGCGATAGCGAGCGAAATACCGCTGCGGGTGGCCTTGAACTATGTGCGCCACCCCCCATATAGAGAATGAATCCTGTTCTATACTGTGACAGGGGCTGGCACTGAGCTTTCGCGGTCTCTGCATGTACCAGGTATGGCCCGGTAGCGGGGGTGAGCAGAGATCGTAAACAATCAATTATTTTGGCTCCTGTTGAGCCAACCAAGGAGAGAGTTATGTCAAAAGGGCACACGCTACAAGACCCTTACCTGAATATTCTTCGTAAGGAACGCGTCCCCGTTTCCATTTACCTGGTAAACGGCATCAAGTTGCAGGGCCAGATCGAGTCTTTTGATCAGTTTGTTGTCCTGCTCAAGAACACCGTCAGTCAAATGGTCTACAAGCACGCCATTTCGACCGTGGTCCCCTCCCGCGTGGTGCGCATGCCCATGCAGAATCCGCCGGAAGATGATGAAGGCGATAGCTAGTCTCTGCCTGCGGTGCCTCGGTGCCGCAGCGTCTGCTCGCCGCACTCGAGGTAAGCTTGTTTTTTGAGCGCCCGGCGTCCGGCGAACGCGCAGTTCTTGTTCACCTCACCATAGCCAGCGAAGACGAGCGGGAAGATCCCCGCGAGTTTGAGGAGCTGGTTCTGTCTGCGGGCGGTGATCCTGTGGCCTTTGTCATGGGCAGCCGCTCCGTGCCCGATTCCCGCACCTTTGTCGGTTCCGGCAAGCTGCAGGAAATCGCGCAGGAAGTGGAATTGCATGAGGCCGAGATTGTCATGTTCAATCATGCCCTCAGCCCCAGTCAGGAGCGGAACCTGGAGCGTGAGCTCAAGTGTCGGGTGCTGGACCGTACCGGTCTCATTCTCGATATCTTTGCCCAGCGCGCGCGCACCCATGAAGGCAAGCTGCAGGTGGAGCTGGCACAGCTGCAGCATATGAGCACCCGGCTGGTTCGGGGCTGGACCCACCTGGAGCGTCAAAAGGGCGGTATCGGCCTGCGCGGCCCGGGTGAAACCCAGCTTGAGACCGACCGCCGTCTGCTGCGGGCGCGGATCAAATCGATTCAGGCCCGGCTGCAGAAAGTGCAGCGCCAGCGCGACCAGGGTCGACGTTCCCGACGTCGGGCCGAGGTCCCAACGATTGCCCTGGTGGGCTATACCAACGCAGGCAAGTCGACGCTGTTCAACCGTCTCACCGGCGCCGAGGTCTATGCTGCTGACCAGCTGTTTGCCACCCTCGATCCCACGCTGCGACGGTTGGATCTGGACGAGGCCGGGCCGGTTATTCTGGCGGACACCGTGGGTTTTATTGCGCATCTGCCGCACAAGCTGGTGGAAGCCTTCAAGGCTACTCTGGAAGAGACTGTCAGTGCCGATCTTCTGCTGCACGTCATCGACGTCGCCGCCGAGGCCCGCGAGGACAATATTGACCAGGTTGAGGCGGTGCTGGAAGAGATCGGTGCTGCCGAAAGACCGCTGCTGCAGGTCTACAACAAGCTGGACTTGTTGGAGCAGAGCCCCCGTATTGATTACGATGAGGGGGGCAAGCCTGAGCGGGTGTGGTTGAGTGCTTCCACCGGCGCTGGTTGTGAACTCCTGGTCAAGGCTATCGCGGAGCTGGTGGGCGACGACATGGTCGAAGAGGAGCTGCAGCTGGAACCTGAGCAGGGTGGCTTGCGGGCTGCTCTGTACCGCCTCGGTGCCGTCGCTGCCGAACACTACAGCGACGACGGGATTGCCCACCTGAACGTGCGCTTGCCGCGGGCGGACTGGAACCGTCTGATGAAGCCGGGCCCGGAACCGGCGCCCTGGGAGTAAAACCCCTGCGCCGATAATTTTTTGATAGACTGCATCGACTTTACTGACAGGAGTTTGGTATGGCCTGGAATGAACCGGGTGGTGGCGGCAACAAGCCCAAGGACCCTTGGGGTGGCGGCGAGCAAGGGCCACCAGATCTTGATGAGGCGCTGAAAAAGCTGCAGGAAAAACTGGGCGGACTGTTTGGCGGTCGCGGCAGCGGTGGTGGCGGTAAATCCGGTGGTGGCAAGTCTATCCCCGCCAGCCTGTTCGTGGTTGCCGCCCTGGTGGCGGTGGTGGTCTGGGCCCTGATGGGTCTGTACCAGGTCGACGAGCAGGAGCGGGCGGTGGTGCTGCGCTTCGGCAAGTACTACGACACCGTGCAGCCTGGACTGCAGTGGAATCCTCCACTGATCGACGAGGTGATCAAGGTCAACACGACCAAGGTCCGCGCGGCGACCTTCCGCGAGAGCATGCTGACCAGGGACGAGAATATCGTCGAGGTACGGATGTCGGTCCAGTACGTGATCATGGATCCCACCAGTTTCGTGCTCAAGATTCGCGATCCGGAGGGTTCTCTGCAACAGGCGGCCCAGAGTGCCCTGCGCCACGTGGTGGGTGACTCCCGCATGAATTCGGTGCTGACCGAAGGCCGTGCCCAGATCGGTGTTGACGTGCAGACCCGCCTGCAGCGCTATATCGACATGTATGAGACGGGCATCCGTGTGGTGCAGGTCAACATCGATGATTCCAAGCCGCCGAATCAGGTGCAGGCCGCGTTCGACGACGTGATCAAGGCGCGCGAGGACGAGGAGCGGCTTAAGAATGAGGCGCAGTCCTATGCCAATGGCATCGTCCCGGAAGCCCGCGGTCGCGCCCAGCGTGTGATCGAGGAGGCAAGCGCCTACCGCGAGCAGGTGGTGGCGGAGGCCGAAGGTGAGGCAGAACGCTTCAAGGCGCTGCTGGAAGAATACGCCAAAGCGCCTGAGGTTACCCGGGAGCGCCTGTACCTGGATGCGGTACAGCGGGTTTTCCGCAACACCAGCAAGGTCATGGTCGACGTCGAAGGTGGCAACAACGTGATGTACCTGCCTTTGGACAAGATGACGGAGTCCTCCGGCCCATCAGTCCCCCGTGCGAGCGGCGGCAGGCTGGACGCCAACACGATTCGTGAGCTCACCAACGCCGTGACCGAGCAGTTGCGGCAGGATGCAGCTTCGGCCAATAACCGCAGAGGAGGTCGCTAAGATGGGCGGTAAAGGTATGACCTGGATGTTGGTTGCGGTGCTGGCGCTGTTTGTGCTGAGCAACACGGTCTATGTGGTCAAGGAAACCGAGCGCGCGGTAATGCTGCAGTTTGGGCAGGTGGTCAACCCCGACATTCGCCCCGGGCTGCATGTGAAAATCCCTTTCGTCAACAACGTGCGCAAGTTTGAAGCGCGTCTGCTGACCGTGGATTCCACAGCCGAGCGTTTCTTCACCCAGGAGCAAAAGGCCCTGATCGTCGATTCCTTCGCCAAGTTCCGGGTGGCGGATACCGCGAAGTTCTACACCGCCACCAACGGTGAGGAAGCTCGCGCAACTGCCCTGTTGGGGCAGCGCATCAACGACGGCCTGCGCAACCAGGTGGCGATCCGGACCATTCAGGAAGTGGTCTCCGGCCAGCGCGATCAGCTGATGGAAGCGCTGACCGCCGAGCTTTCCCAAGTCGCACTCGAGGAGTACGGCGTTGAGATTCTGGATGTGCGGGTCAAGCAGATCGATCTGCCACCGGATGTGTCCGAGTCGGTTTACCGGCGCATGAACGCGGAGCGTGAAAAGGAAGCCCGCGAGCATCGTGCCCAGGGCCAGGAGCTGGCCGAGGGTATCCGGGCCGCAGCGGATCGTGCAGTAACGGTGATCGAGGCCAATGCCTACCGCGATGCGGAACTGATCCGCGGTGAGGGTGACGCCAACGCAACGGCGATCTACGCCAACGCCTTCAATGCGGACCGCGAGTTCTACTCTTTCACACGCAGCCTGCGGGCCTACCAGGACGCCTTCCAGGGCAGTGGCGATCTGCTGCTGATCCAGCCTGACAGCGAATTCTTCCGCTATCTGAAGGACTCCTCAGGCGGCAGATAGGCCGGTAAAAAACGCAGGCGCCGGCAACGGGGCCTGTGGTAGAATTCGATAACCGTGGGATCCGGCGTTTTACCCACAAACGCCGGAACCGCGGTTTTTTTATGAGTGCGGCAACGGGGGGTTAAGGTGGAGTTCTGGCAGGTATTGCCGGTGGCCCTGGCGCTGGTATTGATTATCGAAGGCGTAGTGCCGTTTCTGAGCCCAAGGGCCTGGCGGCAGATGGTGCTCGGAGTGGCCCAGCAGCAGGACCGGGTTATCCGCAACGTCGGCCTGGGCAGCATGCTGTTCGGGTTGGCACTATTGTACTGGGTACATTAAGGCTGGTTATGACGACAGTGGATCGCTGGCAATTGCCCGACGGGGTTGAGGAAGTGCTGCCAGAGCAGGCGCTGGTGGTGGAGCGTCTGCGGCGTGAGCTGCTGGATCTCTATCGCAGCTGGGGCTATCAGCTGGTTATTCCCCCTTTGATGGAGTTCACCGAGTCTCTGCTTATAGGCCTGGGTCGGGATCTGGATCTGCTCACGTTTAAAATGACCGACCAGATCAGCGGACGCACCCTTGGTATCCGCGCTGACATCACCCCTCAGGTGGCTCGCATTGACGCCCACAGCCTGGCACAGCCTGGGGTCACCCGCCTCTGCTATGCGGGCTCAATTCTGCACACACGGCCCCAATCCCTGCTGGCATCCCGTTCACCGATCCAGCTGGGTGCAGAACTGTACGGCGACGACAGCCTGGCGGCGGATGTGGAGGTCATCAGTCTCATGCTGGCGACCCTGGAGTGTGCCGGGCTGGCACAGGTCACGCTGGACCTGGGACATGTGGGTGTCTATGAGGCTGTGCTGCGGGCAGCGCAGCTTGCTCCTGAGCAGGAAGCGGAGGTATTTGACGCGCTGCAGCGCAAATCCCGGCCGGACCTTGTCCAGGCCCTGGATGGCCTGGCGGAGCCGACCGTGACGCTTATCACTGGCCTGCTGGACCTGCACGGCGACGCCTCTGTATTGGCGCGGGCAAGGGATCAGCTCATCCATGCTGCGCCTGACGCCCTGGACGCGGTGATGGCCCTCGAAGCGGTGGCCGCGGCGGTCGGGCAGCGGCACCCGGAGCTGGCAATTTACTTTGACCTCGCCGAGTTGCGCGGCTATCACTATCATACCGGCATGGTCTTTGCGGCCTACGTGCCGGGTCACGGTCAGGCCCTGGCGAACGGTGGCCGCTATAACGATGTGGGCAAGGTCTTTGGCCGGGCCCGTCCGGCGACCGGCTTCGCCACGGATTTGAAGTCTCTGATGACCCTGTTTCCCGCCGTGGGCGCCGACAGTGGTGCCATCAGCGCTCCGGTCACCGATACACCCGAGTTGTTGGCTCGCGTTGCCGCACTGCGCGCAGCCGGCGAAGTTGTCATCAACCGTCTGGGGACCGATCCTGATCCCCGCTGCGACCGACAGTTGGTGGAAGTTGCTGGCGAGTGGTTGGTACAGCCCCTCGCTTCCTGATCACACAAGAGTTGGATGTTCATGAGCAAGAATGTAGTGGTTCTCGGTACCCAATGGGGCGATGAGGGCAAGGGCAAGATCGTCGATCTGCTGACGGACCAGGCCAACGCTGTGGTTCGCTTTCAGGGCGGCCACAACGCCGGCCACACCCTGGTGATTGACGGTCACAAGACTGTATTGCACCTGATCCCCTCGGGCATCCTCCGGGCCAATGTCCAGTGCCTGATTGGCAATGGTGTGGTGCTGGCGCCGGATGCGCTGCTGAAGGAAATCGGCGAGCTGGAGGCCAAGGGCGTGCCGGTGCGCGAGCGTCTGAAGATCTCCCCCTCCTGTCCGCTGATTCTGCCCTATCATGTGGCGCTGGATCTGGCTCGGGAAGCGCGCCGTGGTGTGGAAAAGATCGGCACCACCGGCCGCGGCATCGGTCCCGCTTATGAGGACAAGGCAGCTCGCCGCGGCGTTCGCCTGGGTGATCTCAAGGATCCCGAGCGCTTTGCCACCAAACTGCGGGAAGTCATGGACTATCACAACTTCCAGCTGGAACACTATTACAAGGTGGCGCCGCTGGATTACGATACCGTGCTGCAGGACACCCTGACCATGGCTTCAGAGCTGCTGCCCATGGTGGCGGATGTCACCGCGATCCTGCACGAGTGTCGCAAGACCGACGCCAATATCATGTTCGAGGGTGCCCAGGGCTCCCTGCTGGATATTGATCACGGCACCTACCCTTACGTTACCAGCTCCAACACGACAGCGGGCGGCACCGCGACCGGTTCCGGTTTCGGGCCACTGTTTCTGGACTATGTGCTGGGCATCACCAAGGCCTACACCACGCGTGTGGGCTCGGGCCCTTTCCCTACAGAACTGTTTGATGCCACCGGCGCCCATCTTGCCTCCCGCGGTCACGAGTTCGGCGCCACTACCGGCCGTCCCCGCCGCTGTGGCTGGTTTGACGCCGTGGCTCTGCGCAATGCGGTGAACATCAATTCCGTGTCCGGCCTGTGTCTGACCAAACTGGATGTCCTGGATGGTCTGGAGACTATCCAGATCTGTGTCGGCTATGCGGACAGCAGCGGTAACCCGGTACCGAATCCGGTGGATTCGGACGACTATGACGGTCTGGTTCCCGTGTATGAGGAAGTGCCGGGCTGGAGCGAGTCCACCGTGGGAGCCCGCACACTCGATGAGCTGCCGCAAGCCGCCCGGGACTACATCCGCAGGATCGAAGAGGTGGTGGGCGCCCCCATAGACATTATTTCCACCGGCCCTGACCGGGTCGAAACCATTGTTCTGCGCCACCCCTTCGACGCCTGAGATCGGCAACATAGCACTCCGTCAGGCAGTGGCGCAGCACGCCCCGGAAGGCGTGCTCCGCGCTGTCAGTAATGGCGCAGCTTCCAGGTGCTGAAGCCGATGCCGGTCCAGCGGCGGAAGGCCCGATAGAAGCTGTTCACCTCCAGGTAACCCAGCTCGTGGGCCAGGCATTTTCCCGGCTGCCAGTTGCTGCGCAGGGCCTGCTCACAGCGGTACTGCCGGGCGCGATCGAGCAGGAACTGGTAGTGGGTGTGGTCCATGCGCAGGCGTCGCCGCAGGGTGGTGGCGCTCATGCCGAGCTGCGTGGCCACCGTATCCACCCGCAGCCGGGACAGATCCCCTCGCAGCAGGATATGCAGCACCCGGTCGGTGGTGCGTGATTCGGTATAGTGGCGGACGCTGGTGGCGGGGCGGGCATCGCGCCAGCGGGCGGAAGTGATTGCGGTTTGTGTCTGTTCCATGTCCTGAACCTCCATGTTCTGGCCATTGCTCGGGTAAGTTTGCGACACCGCGCCGGGTCTGCAGACTCCTTCCATGGAGCCGCAGCGCGGCGCTTTGCTGGTGCCGGATCTAAAACATAGCAGACAATTCGCAAGCCTGCCGCGCCGCTATCGCGGCTGGGCGCAATTGGTGAAAAGCGGTGTCAGGAGATGGTTGAGAGCAGATTGCCGAGCGCGTCGGGCAGGGGGCAGTCCATTACCGCAGCGATACTGGCCAGCAGTTCCCGCTCCACCGGGCTGAGTTTGCCATCGGCGCTTGCGGCTCTGCTCATGGCCTTCAGGATTGGCGGTTTCAGCAGGGGGTAGCAACTGGCCAGCTGGTGTACAGCTCTGGCAAAGGCTTGCAGGCTGCAGTCCTCGGCTGCCAGCAACTGCAGCGCCGGGTAACCCAGTTCGTCCGCGGCGAGACGGAAGGTGACTTCGCTTGCACCGCTGCCGTGATAGGCCAGCATTGACAGCACCACCCGCAGCGAATAGCGTACCTTGTCCAGGCTGCGGTAGCGCGCTCTGGCGGGTTTCACCTGAACGAACTCCGGGTCGAGATAATGGCGCAATAGCTGATACAGGCACCATTCCAGCAGGTCGGTGCGGCGGTCGGCCCGGATCAGACCCAGCAGAGTGCGCTTGAACTGCCGGTACTGGGCTGCGGACTGGCTCTTCAGGGCCGGCAGACACAGCTCCAGCAGCGGCAGACGCAGGCCCGGTTCAAGTTCTGTCACACCTCCGTGCAGCGTGTGGGCCAGATCCTCGAGGCCCTGGATACCACTTTCCCGGAGCAAGGCGTATTGGGCTTTGCGCACCTCGGCATCGGCGCTGAGCAGCAGGGTCATGACCAGCGCAGTGGCGCCCAGCGGCTCATGGCTGTAGCGGACGAAAGCCAGTGGCAGTGCATGCCGGGCAGCGGTCTCTTCCTCCAGCTGGTCCGGCTCGGGACCAAAATCCGCATCGGCAATGTCACCCGGGCCGGTTGTCACGGCTTCTCGCGCCACCTCGGTCGCGGCCAGCGCTGCGCTTACCAGTGCTGCGCGCCCGACGCCTACTTCGCCGGCGCCTGGCTCGACGGCAGACTCCCGGTAGTGTTCCACCCGCCGCTCGAGGTACTTACCGTTCCACTGCGGATCCAGGCGCCTTATCCTCTCTGGCAAGGGTGGATGCGTGGCGAACAGCTGCCACAGCTGGTGCCGGATCTGGCCGAAAAAGATATGTGACATCTCATCGGCGCGGGCGGCGTGTACCAGCGAGCCCGGGATATAGCCACCGATTACCTTGAGCGCGTCGGCGAGAGTGTCGACGCCGCGCAGCATGCGCTGACGGGCATCCTGGCTGAAACGAATATCTTTAGCTGGCATGGTCCTGGTCCCTCTTACTCAATGACGCCCATAACGTCGGATTCACGCATGATCAA
>JBLRXF010000120.1:0-8763 GCA_047920875.1 Haliea sp.
CCTGCAGCCAGCCGCGCAGCATGCCGTAGACCGCCGCAGCGCAAGCGCCGGTGCCGCAGGCCAGCGTTTCGCCAGCGCCGCGTTCAAATACCCGCAGGCGGATTTCTGTTGCCGACATTACCTGCATGAAGCCCACGTTGACCCGCTGCGGAAAGTTGGGGTGACATTCAATGATGGGCCCGAGAGTTGCGACAGGTGCCCTGTCCACATCATCCACTCTGAGCACCGCGTGAGGATTGCCCATGGACAGGGCGCCGATCTCCAGCTGTCGATCCTCAATGATCAGAGCGTAGTGGTCTGCCTGCTGCGAGGCCATGAAGGGAATGGCGGTGGGCGCCAATACCGGCACACCCATGTCCACCTCGACCTGATGCTTGTCCCGCACCCGAAGTTCCAGCACACCGCCGGCTGTCTGGACCCGGATAACGCGCTTGCCGGTCAGCTGCTTGTCGCGTACGAAGCGGGCAAAGCAGCGGGCGCCGTTGCCGCAGTTTTCCACTTCGCTGCCGTCGGCATTGAAGATGCGATAGCGGAAATCCACGTCCGGGCTGTCCGGGGCTTCGACCAGCAGCACCTGGTCACAGCCAATCCCGAAATGGCGATCTGCCAGCAGGAGGATATCCTGCTCCTGCGGTCGGTAGCGCTGGCTGATCAGGTCGATAACGACAAAATCATTGCCTGCGCCGTGCATCTTGGTGAATTTCAGCAGCATCCTGGCGCGCCTGATCAGGCCGGGAGGCGGCTTTCCAGCCGCAGCAAGTCGGCCAGGGTTTCCCGGGCCCGGACTTCGTAAACGGCCGCACCGTCGACCATGACCTCGGCGGCGCGGGGCCGGGTGTTGTAATTCGAGCTCATGCTGAAACCGTAGGCGCCGGCACCAAAAACCGCGAGCAGGGAGCCCTGCTGCAGCGTCAGTTGCCGCTGTTTGCCGAGGAAGTCGCCGGTTTCGCAGACCGGGCCCACAATATCCCACTGGGCGGACACGCCTTCACTGGCCGGGTGGCTGGGCTGGATGTCCAGCCAGGCCTGGTACAGTGCGGGGCGGATCATGTCGTTCATCGCCGCATCCACCAGGGCGAAGTGGTGTTCGGGGGTCTGCTTCAGGTACTCCACCCGGGTCAGCAGCAGGCCGGCGTTGGCGCAGATGGAGCGGCCTGGCTCGAACACCAGCGGCAGCTGCCGCGTCCCCAGCTCGGCGCGAATGGCGGCGATATAGTCGGCAATGGCAGGGGGCTCTTCGTCCCGGTAGCGCACGCCGAGGCCGCCACCCAGATCCAGATGGCGAATGGCAATGCCCTCCGCCGCCAGCTCGTCCACCAGCAGCAGCAGGCGCCGCAGGGCGTCGATAAAGGGGCTCAACTCGGTAAGCTGGGAGCCGATATGGCAGTCCAGGCCCTGCACGTCGATATGCGGCAGTGTCGCGGCCCGGCGATACAGAGGCAGGGCCTCAGCCACGCCCAGGCCAAACTTGTTTTCCCGCAGGCCAGTGGAGATATAGGGGTGGGTGCGTGCGTCGACATCCGGGTTAACCCGGATGGACACCGGTGCCAGCTTGTCCATGCTGCCGGCGACGCGGTTGAGCACCTCCAGCTCCGCTGCAGATTCCACATTGAAGCAGTGAATGCCCAGCTCCAGCGCGCGCGCCATTTCCCCGGCGGTCTTGGCAACGCCGGAAAATACGGTCTTGGCCGGGTCGCCGCCTGCGGCCAGCACCCGCTCCAGCTCGCCCACGGAGACAATGTCGAACCCGGCGCCCATGCGCGCCAGCACATCCAGCACTGCGATGTTGGAATTGGCCTTGACCGCGTAGCAGATCAGGTGTGGCCAGTCCGCCAGCGCGTCCTGATAGGCGCGCAAGGCCGTCTCCAGGGCACCCCGGGAATAGACGTAGCAGGGGGTGCCGAACTGCGCCGCGATGTCGTCGACGCTGACCTGCTCGGCGAACAGCACGCCGTCGTCGTAATTGAAAGTGCTCATGCTGGGTTTATCCGTTGCTGGCCGGTGCCGCTTCCCGGTCGTCCGCTGGCGCCGCTTGTCCCGCGGCGGGCGCGTCCCGCGGCGGAAGCTGCAGCGGGCCGGTCTGGCCGCAGCCCGTCAGGGCAAGCAGCGCCAGGGCAAGAGCAGTGATCGGGAGCGGCATGCGCATGGGCTGAGTCCGGCGTGTAAAAAAGGCGCAGTATACCTGAATCCCCGGCAGAATCTGTCACCTGACCGGTGTACTATCCCGCAGAAACCAACTGGGGAAATTGCCCAATGCATAATCATAAAGGCCGGTGGTTGCCGCTGCTGGGGTGCCTCCTGGCCCAGCCATTGGTCGCCGCGGCCGCAGAGCCTCTGTACAGCAAGAATCTGAGCCCCGTTGCCGGCCTGCTCGGGCTGCCGTCGCTGCGTGCGACCGAACTTGCCGCACCCGGTAGCTGGCAGTTTGCCGTCCACGCCGGCATTGCCAGCCACTTCGTGGTGGACAGCAACAGCGGTGAGGCGGTGAATCTTGACGGTGAGACCTGGCGGCTGGCGTTTGATTTCCGCTACGGCTTTGCCGAGCATTGGGAACTGCAGCTGGACGTTCCAGTGCTGAGTCATGACGGCGGCTCCCTCGACAGTCTGATTGACGGCTGGCATGACCTTTGGGGCATGCCGGATGGCGGGCGCAAGGCGGTAGAGAGTGACCGCCTTGACTATCGTTACGCCTCGGCCGCGGGCGGCTTTGCACTACGAGATGCCTCCGGAGGTATCGGCGACGTCAGCGTGATCTTGAACCGCGCCCTGTATCGCGATGGCAGCTGGCAGTTGAGCGCCGGCGCCGGCTACAAGTTTGCCAGTGGCAGGGAGGGGGATTTCCTTGGCAGCGGCGCAGAGGACGCCTTCGCGGTGCTGCGCGCTGCGCGTGCCGCCCCCGGTAGCCGCCTCAGCTGGCAGGGGCAGGCGGGGTATCTGCGTGCGGGTCGCTCAGACCTGTTGGGCTCTGCCCAGGAGCGGGACCTGTGGTTTGCCGGTGTCGGGGTGGGGTGGGCCTGGCTGGATTCGCTGTCCCTGCTGCTGCAGGTAGACAGCCACAGCCCCCCACTGGACAGCAGCCTGACTGCCCTTGGCGGCACCGCCCTGCTGCTCACCGCCGGTGCGCGCTGGCGCTTCAGCGAGGACTGGGCGTTGGACCTGGGATTTGCCGAGGATATCCGGGTGGAGACGGCGCCGGATGTGACCTTCCAGGCCAGTTTGCGCTACCGCCCCGGCCGCTAGCTGCAGCGAACTCAGCGCAGGCTGGAAGCGCGCGCCTCCACCCTCGCCAGTGCACGTATCGCCGCCGCTGCCACCTGCTCTGGCGCAGTGCCCCCCAGGTGGTTGCGTGCGGCCACCGAACCTTCCAGCGTCAGCACCTCGAAGACATCCTCGCCAATATCGGCGCTGAATCCCCGCAATGTCTCCAGGCTCATGTCGGCCAGGTCGGTAGCGGTGGCGACGCCGTGGGCCACGGCCTTGCCCACGACCTCGTGGGCATCGCGGAAGGGCAGGCCCTTGCGCACCAGGTAGTCAGCCAGGTCAGTAGCGGTTGAGAAGCCCTGCCGCGCCGCTTCGCGCATTGATTCGGCTTTCGGACGGATGGCGGGCACCATGTCGGCAAAGGCGCGCAGGCTGCCCAGCACGGTATCGATGGTGTCGAACAGGGGCTCCTTGTCCTCCTGGTTGTCCTTGTTGTAGGCCAGCGGCTGACTCTTCATGAGAGTCAGCAGCGACACCAGATGGCCGTTGACCCGGCCCACCTTGCCGCGCACCAGTTCCGGCACATCGGGGTTCTTTTTTTGCGGCATGATGGATGAGCCGGTGCAGAAACGGTCCGGCAGTTCAATGAAGTTGAACTGGGCGGACGTCCACAGCACCAATTCCTCTGAGATCCGTGACAGGTGGGTCATCAGCAGTGCGGCGAAGGCGCAGAATTCAATGGCGAAGTCGCGATCGGACACGGAATCCAGGGAATTTTCGGTGGGACGGTCGAAGTCCAGCGCCCTGGCGGTCAGCTCCCGGTCTATGGGGTAGGTGGTGCCGGCCAGCGCGGCGGCCCCCAGTGGTGACTGGTTGAGCCGCCCGCGGCAGTCCATCAGGCGGCCATAATCGCGCTCGAACATCTCGTTCCATGCCAGCAGGTGATGGCCGAATACAACAGGCTGCGCAGTCTGCAAATGGGTGAAGCCGGGCATGATGGTAGCGCAGTTTTCCGCTGCGAGCGCGATGGTGCCGTGCTGCAGGCGGCTCAGCTCGCTGCCGATCAGGTCTATGGCGCTGCGCAGGTGCAGGCGGATGTCGGTCGCCACCTGGTCGTTGCGCGAGCGCCCGGTATGCAGTTTCTTCCCGGTGTTGCCGATGAGCTGGGTCAGCCGCGACTCGATGTTCATGTGCACATCCTCCAGCTCCACCGACCACTGGAACTGGCCATTCGCGATCTCCTCGCGAATCTGACCCAGCCCCTGGTGGATCTGTTGCCGCTCCTCCTCGCTGAGCACGCCGACGGCACAGAGCATGTCGGCGTGGGCCAGGGAGCCGCGAACGTCTTCCTCCGCCATGCGCTGGTCAAACTGCACCGAGGCGGTGAAGCGCTGGACGAACTGGTCGGTGGCTTCGGTGAAGCGGCCGCCCCACAATTTGCTGGTATCCTTCGGTTTGCTCATGCTGTCCTGTCTATAGTTCCGGGGGTACGTTGGCGGGCACGCTGGTGCTTGTTCCCGCCGTGCAAGGGTGCAAGTATACCATCGGTGAAGCTGGGGATCGTGCAGATGCAGGATGGGAGTGAACAGCAGCTGCTGGCTGCAGGCGCGAGAGCATCCGGCGAGTTCTTTATTCCCGATCTGTGTGCCCCGCGCCCGGTATTTTTCCTGGTGTTATTGTCAGAGTTGGTGGTGCTTATCCATACGCTTGCGGTGAGCCAGTTACCGGCTTTCAACTGGGCAGTGTTTGCCGCCGGTTCCCTGCTGGTGCAGTGGCTGGTGCTGTCCAGCGCAGCGCTGCTGTGCGCTCTGCGCAGCTGGTTTGCCCGCCGTAGCCTGGTCCTAGCCGCCACCGGTAGCATTGTGCTGGTACTGCTGGTCACGGGCCTGTCCAGCCAGCTGGTCATCAGTTTCTATCCGCAGTGGCTGGGTGCGAGCCAACAGCACTGGTGGCTGCTGCGCAATGTGCTGGTCGCGGCGCTGGTGGCTGGCATTGCCCTGCGCTACTTTTATCTGCAACAGCAGCTGACCCTGCGTGAGCGGTCCGAGCTGCAGGCGCGGCTCGATTCCATGCAGGCGCGCATTCGCCCGCATTTCCTGTTCAACACGCTCAACAGTATCGCCAGCCTCATAGGCTCTTATCCTGAGCGCGCGGAGGAGGCAGTGGAGGATTTGGCCGAACTGTTTCGAGCCAGCCTGCGCCAGCCCGGGCGCGGCGAGACCGTGGCCGATGAGCTGCGCCTGTGTGAACTCTACCTGGGCATTGAGCAGCTGCGCCTCGGTGAGCGGCTGCAGTTACAGTGGCACATTGACGAGGGCCTGGCGGAACTGCCGATGCCCGGTGTGGTGTTGCAGCCGCTGGTGGAGAACGCCGTCTATCATGGAGTATCGCTGTTGCCTGCAGGTGGTGTGGTTAGCGTGCGGCTGGCACGCCAAGGCAATGACTTGCTTGCCGTGGTGGAGAATCCCATGCCGGAGGAACCGCATGCCAGCCGCGGCGAACAGATGGCGCTGAACAATATCGAGCAGCGCCTGCAGGCCCTGTTCGGAGATGCAGCAAGCCTGCGACGGGTGCGGGCTCCGGGCCGGTTCCGGGTGGAGCTGCGCTACCCGCTGCAGGCGCGCGCTTGAAAATTCTGCTGGTAGACGACGAGCTGCTGGCGCGCGAGCGTCTGCGGCGGCTGCTGGGCAAGCTGCGCCCGGATGCAACGGTGCTCGAAGCCGCCTCCGGCGCCGAGGCACTGGCGGCGCTGGCGCGGGAGGAACCCTCCCTGCTGCTGCTGGACATCCGTATGCCGGGGATGGATGGCATAGCGGTTGCGGCACAGCTGGAGCAGCTGGCGCAGCCTCCAGCGGTGATTTTCTGCACTGCTTCTGACGAACATGCTCTGGAGGCGCTGCAGCATCAGGCGGCCGCCTACCTGCTGAAACCGGTGCGGGAAGCAGAGCTGGCAAGGGCCTTGAACGCGGCGGGGCGTGTAAACCGGGTCCAGCTGGCGGCGCTGGCGGGCAGCGATGCGCCGGGGCGGCGCCAGGTCAGCAGCCACGGCCACCGCGGCGTCGAAACTCTGGCCATTGCCGAGGTGCGCTGTTTTGTGGCTGAGCAGAAGTACGTCACCGCCATCGCTCCCGGCCGTCAGCTGTTGCTGCAGGATGCCCTGAAGGATCTGGAGCGGGAGCTGGCGGCGGATTTCCTCCGCGTCCACCGCAATGCCCTGGTGGCGGTTGCCCATATTCAGCGTCTGCGCCGGGATCCCGACGGCAGCTGGTGGTTGGAGCTGGACGGCGTAGCCATGCGGCCCCAGGTCAGTCGCCGCCATCTGGCGGAGGTCAAGTCCCGCCTGCAGCAGCGCTTGTGACGCCAGCGCAAGGTCGCCGCACCGGGATTGGGCTGTTATGATTCCGGTTCATAACAAGGATCTCTAGCGCATGCCTCGCACCATCACTATTGCCACCCGAGAAAGTCCGCTTGCCCTGTGGCAGGCAGAATTTGTTCGCGATGCCCTGCAGGGCGCGCATCCTGGCCTGCAGGTCGAACTGTTGGGTATGACCTCCCGTGGGGACCAGCTGCTGGATGTGCCGCTGTCCAAGGTCGGCGGCAAAGGCCTGTTCGTCAAGGAGCTGGAAACGGCGCTGCTCGACGGCAGTGCGGATATCGCCGTGCACTCGATGAAAGATGTACCCATGACCTTCCCCGATGGCCTCTGCCTGGGGGTCATCTGCCCGCGTGAAGATCCACGCGATGCCTTTGTCAGCAATCGTTTCGACAGCGTTGCCGCCTTGCCTGAAGGCAGCGTGGTCGGCACCTCCAGCCTGCGCCGTGAGTGCCAGCTGCGCGCCGCGCGCCCGGACCTGGAGATCCGTTTTCTCCGCGGCAACGTCAACACGCGCCTGCGCAAGCTCGATGAGGGCGAGTACGACGCGATTGTGCTGGCGACCGCTGGCCTGCTGCGGCTGCAGATGGCCGACCGCATTCGCCAGCGGATCGCCGTCACTGATTCTCTCCCCGCCGGGGGGCAGGGCGCGGTGGGCATTGAGCTGCGCAGCGGGGACAGTGAGTTGCTGACGCTGCTGCAGTCGCTTCACCACGAGCCGACCTTCCTGCGGGTCACCGCCGAGCGCGCCCTCAACAAGCGTCTGGAGGGTGGCTGCCAGGTGCCTATCGCCTGCTATGCCGAGCTGGAGGCAGGCGGGAGTGAACTGTGGCTGCGCGGCCTGGTAGGCAAGCCCGACGGCAGCCTGCTGCTTCGGGCAGAGGCGCGTGCGCCGGTCGCGGAGGCCGAAGCGCTGGGCGTGGCGGTGGCCGAAGACCTGCTGACCCAGGGCGCCGGTGCCATTCTGGCGGAGGTCTATGGCCGCTAGGGGCGTACTCGTTACGCGCCCGGCAGGGCAGGGTGATGTCCTCTGCGAAGGGATAGACGCGCGCGGGTTTTCCGCCCACCAGCTGCCGCTGCTGGCACTGGAGCCGCTGCCCGAGCTGCCGGCCGCGGAGCGCAGCCGGGTGCTGGCGCTGGACGAGTTCCAGCACATCATCTTTATCAGCGCCAATGCGGTTCGATTTGGCATGGCGGTGATTGAGAATTACTGGCCGCAGCTGCCGCTGGGCCTCAACTGGTACGCGGTCGGCGACGGCACCGCGCGGGCGCTGGCTGCGTTCGGGGTGACGGCGCAGACGCCTGGTCAGGACATGACCAGCGAGGGCTTGCTGGCACTGCCGGGGCTGCGCAGTTGCGACGGCGAACGGGTGCTGCTGGTCAAGGGCGAGGGTGGTCGGGACGCACTGGCCAGGGAACTGGCGACGCGCGGTGCGCGGGTGGAAACCCTGGCCTGCTATCGACGGGTGGCACCTGCCCTGACGCCCGAGGACTTTGCTGCCGCCCTGGCGCGCTGGGATATCGGGTTTATCATGATCAGCAGCGGCGAGGGGCTGGCCAATATGCTGGCGTTGCTTGGCCCGGAAGAAACCTCTAAGTTACGGGATGTTAGATTGTTCTTGCCATCGGCGCGAGTTGCGGCAGCAGCGACAGCTGCTGGCTTCAGGCAGTGTCTGATTGCGGACAACGCCTCTGACAACGCCATGTTGCGCGCCCTGGACACATGGGTTGCGGACACGGGAGACAAGTGAGTGAGCGAAGACAAAGATCCGGCACAGCGGGAAGAGGTTGAACCCGCGCCCCTGTCCGCCAGCGAGCCAGTGCCCGCTGTGGACGCGGCAGCGGTGGCTAACGGTCCCCGTCCCCTCTCTCGCACGCCTGCTGGCGGCACTGCTGTCGCCTGGCTGGCGCTGCTCTTGGTTTTGGGCCTGGCCGGCGGTGCCGGCTGGCTGCTGTGGCAGGCCCAGGCGCGTGAGTCCGATCTGTTGCAGCGGCTGGCGGCCTTGGAGGAGGAGGGTCGGTCGGCACCTGCGCCGGTGGTCACCGCCGTTGACGAGAGCGGCGTGCGCACCCAGGTGGAGGCGCTCCAGAGTCAGTATGGCAGCCTGCAGCCGCAGCTACAGGAGCAGCTTCAGGCGGTCCAGCAGCAGCGGCTGGCCCTGCAGGAGCAGGCAGCGCGCCTGCAGGGC
>JBLRXF010000121.1:0-8754 GCA_047920875.1 Haliea sp.
TGGTGGGTATCAACCTCCTGCGGGAGGGGCTGGACATGCCCGAGGTTTCCCTGGTGGCCATTCTGGATGCGGACAAGGAGGGTTTCCTGCGCTCGGAGCGCTCGCTGATTCAGACCATCGGCAGAGCGGCCAGGAATCTCAACGGTCGCGCAATTCTGTACGCGGACAAGATTACCGGTTCCATGGAGCGGGCGATGGCGGAGACTGCCCGCCGGCGCGAGAAACAGGTAGCCCACAACCTCGAGCACGGCATTACTCCAGTCGGCGTGTTCAAGTCGGTGCAGGACATTATGGAAGGCGCCCGCCGCATGCCGACCAAAGCCAAGGCCAAGGGGCGGAAGGTGGCTGAAGAGTCTCTCGCCTACAGCACAGAGGTCGCCAGGCTCAGCCCCACTGCCCTGGCCCGCAAGCTGCAGCAGATGGAAGCAAAAATGCAGGAGCACGCCCGCAACCTCGAGTTTGAGCAGGCGGCGGCCATGCGCGACCAGCTGGCGCAGGTACGCCAGCTGGCCTTCCTCAACTAGCGGCGGGCAGGATCAGGGTAAACTCGGCGCCCTTGCCGTCCTCGCGATTGTCCGCCTGCACGCTGCCGTGATGGTAGTCCGCGACCAGCTTGACGATATACAGCCCCAGTCCCAGGTGCACAGAGTCGTTATCGCTGCGCCGGCGCAGCGATACCAAGGCTTCAAACAGGCGCCCCTGCATAGTCGCTGGCAGGAGCGGGCCAACATTGCTGACTGCCAGTGCCCAGTCCCGATCCCAGCGGACAAGGCGGATGACGATGTCGCTGCCCGCCGGGGCGAAAGACGCGGCGTTAGCCACCAGTTTGTCCAGCGCCTGGACCAGCAGCTCGGCGTTGCCCTGGATTCGGGTGGCGCCGGGCGGACGGTGGAGCACCAGCCTGTGGCTGGGATAGATGCTGCGGTACGCCGCACAGACCTCCTCCAGTAGTGGCCCCAGCTCCAGCAAGCTGTGTTCGCGGTGGCCGATGCGCTCCTCGAGTCGGCTGGCCTCGGTCATGGCGTTGAGGATGTGGCTGAGCCGCTCCAGACTCTCGCGGGCACGGTGGGTATGGATGCTGTCTTCGGCCCCGCCGGAACTTGAGCCCAGGTTGTCCAGCGACGACTGAATAAGGGCGATGGGCGTCCGCAGTTCGTGGGACAGTTTGCGGCTCAGGGTACGCAGATACTCGTTGTAGTCGTGGAGCTCATCCAGCAGGCGGGCGTAGCTGCGGGACAGGTCGCCGATTTCGTCCCGTGCGCGGCTGCGGGGGAAATGGTTGAGGTCCGTGCCCTGTCTGCCCGGAACCCGATCGGCGGCGCGACTCAGTTTGCGGATGCGCCAGGAGAGAAGGCTGGCGAAGCCCAGCAGGCCCAGGGCAGCGAGGCCAATCGCAAGGAAACCGTAGCCCAGCAGGCGGCTGAAAGCGCGGTCGGTCAGCGACAGGTATTGTTCGCTGCCCTGTTGTACGACCACCGTGCCGATCACCACACCCCGTTCACGTATCGGCGCCGCTGCGGACAGGCTCCTGCGACCCGGCGTCGCGGTGCGGTACCAGCGCTGTTCCGGGTAGCCTCTGAGTGCGCCCAGGACCTCCTCGCTGCCGACGCGGCCGGTCAACGCGGTTTCCGGCTGTGTCTCCAGCGCAGGATCCGCGATTATGCGGCGGTAGAGCGCCCGCAGCAGCCAGAAGGTCTGGGGCGCAGCGACACCGCCAGTGCTCGCGCTGGCAGTGACGGTCGCCAGCTGCCGGGCGTGTCTGTCGGTTACCAGCAGCCGCTGATTGCCGCCCGCAAAGCGTGCCAGCTGCGCCTCCAGTTCTGCCGGTGGGTAGATCAGCCAGGGTGGCGCTGCCTGGGTCAGGGGAGCGGTGTTGCCCGCGGTCCGCCAGCCGAGACTGCGATGGTTGGCAACGTCAATTGCATACAGGCCAAGGCGGCCGCCGGTGAGTGCCAGGGGCACGGCCAGCTCGATTGCATAGCCATCGGCGGTGTCCTGCCAGTAACCGCGAATTCTGCTCGCCTCCACGTCCGGGTGACGTCTGCCCGCGTGCTGCGCGGTCACACTGCCCGGAGCCGGGGTGGCGATCACGTATTCCTGGCGTCGTCCGTCCAGCCAGGTCACCAGAACCAGCCGGTCACCATTGGGCTCAGGGCTCAATCCCGGGTCATGGTAGGTGACGCTGTCATCCCTGATCTGCAGCATCAGGTATAGAGTGCCGCCGCGAACTCCGGCTCGGTAGCGCAGGGCGGGCACCCGGGTGTCGAGATTTTCGAAAGTGTCCTGGATGGCTTCGGGCCAGCCGTCCTCGTAGCCGTCCAGTACCGGGTCAAGCTCGAGTGCCGGGGCGTAGATCGAGCCGTTGAGGTCATCCGCTGAACGCAGGCGCTCGGGGTAGGGGTAGAGCACTTGGGGCTGGTCCGAGAGGCTCGCGGCTATGGCTTCGGCGGTGGCGGCGATGGTGCGCCTCTGACCTTCACGCAGGGCGCCCTCCATTTCCTGCAGGAACTGACAGCCCGCCCAGGGCAGGGTCAACAAAAGCAGGCTGACCAGGATCAGCTGGCGACGCAGTCCCACCGGTCAGTCCATGCCAGCGATAGCCCATGTCAGGCGAGAGAGGGTGTGCCCCATCCGGAATTCAGTGACGGTCAGCGGCACAGGCTGCTCCTGCAACTGCGCTGACATGCGCTTCAGATTCAGCGTCAGTGCGGCCTGGTCTCGGACACTAGCGATATGGTGGGGCATGCGGGCAATTACCGAGGCGCGGGAATTCGCCATGGTTCCAGAATCCCCGGTTGTACTCAAGCCATTGCCACAATTTGTCACCATTGCGCGGCATCCTGCCGCAGCTGTGGGCAGTCGCCTTGGAGGTCTGCCTTCAACTCCGGTGGCAAGGCCCTACCCTCGGCGGGCTAACGGCTGCCCTTGTGACACCTTGGATACAAACCGAACGCTGCGCTATGGGCTTGCAGTGCGTTCCGCCTGAGACCTGAGTAGAGGGCCCAGTTCGTTGCCTGCCAACGGCTGGCTGAAGTAGAAACCCTGACCCAGCACATCGCCGTGTTGGCGGATGAAATCCGCCTGGCCTTGACTCTCAATGCCTTTCGCCACGACCTTTAGGCCCAGGGCGCGGCCCATGGCAATCACGGTATCGGCTATGATCGTCTGGTCCTGGTCGATGGGAACCTGCTGCATGAACACGGGGTCGATTTTCAGCGTGCTCACCGGCAACTTCCGCAGGTACTGCAGAGCGGCATAGCCGGCGCCAAAGTCGTCTACGGCGATTTCTGCTCCCAGATCAACAATGGCGTGCAGGCGCTCCAGCGCGCCGGGGCGACTGCTCAGCAGCGCCAGCTCCTTGACCTCAATTTGCAGCATCCGCGGTGGTAGTCGGTACTCTGCCAGTGCCCGCTGCAGTTCCTCTGGAAAGTTGCCGCCATTCAGTGAGTGCGTGCTGATATTCACGCTGACCTGGCCCGGTGACAGGCCCTCATCAAGCCACTGGCGCAGCTGCAGGCAGGCTGATCGCAGGGACCAGACGTCCAGCCGCCGCGCCAGGCCTGCCTGCTCTGCGAGGGAGATAAACAAGCTGGGGGGAACACAGCGGGAGTCCGGGGCGGTCCAGCGTGCGAGGGCCTCAAAGCCGACTGGTTTGCCGCTTGCGAAGTCTATTTGCGGGTGATAAACCTGTGTCAGAGAATCGCTGTCGAGCGCCGCCCGCAATGCATCGACCAGCGCCATGTGATCCATGGCAGCCTGGGTCATGTCAGCGGTGTAGAAGCACCAGTCGTTGCGACCACCCTGTTTGGCCCTGTACATGGCGGTGTCTGCGAAGGTCAGCAGCTGGCCGCCAGTCTGGGCATCATCGGGGTAGATACTGATGCCGATACTGCAACTGAGCAATATCTCGGTGTCATGGATATGGAATGGGCTGCAGATACCGTCCATCAGCTTGCAGGCCACGGCAGAGGCGTCATCGGTGTTTTCCAGCTCATCGAGTACCACAACAAATTCATCGCCGCCCATTCTGGCAAGAATGTCACTGTCTCTCAGCGCGGTTTGCAAGCGTCCGGCCGCCTGCCTGAGTAGCTCATCGCCCGCGGCGTGGCCAAGATTGTCATTGACCTCCTTGAACCGATCCAGATCAATGAACATGATCGCCAGGCGCTTGCGATTGCGTTTTGCGGTGCGGATGCTGCGCTCCAGCAGATTCTCCAGCATGCTGCGGTTGGCGAGGCCCGTCAGTGAATCGTGATTCGCTGCCGTTTCCAGCTGCTGATGCGCCCGGTGAATGTCAGTCATGTTGCGCACGACACAGATGAGCTGGTTGTGGTCGCGGATAGGAGCGAGCCTGGCCTCGTACCAGGGCGTGCTTTGCCGGATTGGCAGCTGATACTCCAGGGTAACCAGTTCGCCGGATGCCATTGCTCTTTCTACTGCCGCGGTGAAATCGGAGGCTATGTCAGCGGGCAAGACATCGGCCATGCGCTTGCCCAGGAAGCTGGCCGGTGGCACGTACAGCTCCTCTGGCTGACAGCCGCGAAAATCCTCGATCACTCCATCGCCGTCGAGTAAAAAATAGAGGTCGGGCATTGCCTCGAACAAAGCTTCGAGGAATGCGCTTTGCTGGTATGGCGCGAGTAGTGATTCAGTGGCCAATGCGGAGGCCTCGCCCGCGCCGGCTTTGCGGCTGACTGCGGCTAATGCCAGCGGATCCAGCTTCTTGATCAACTCCGCTTCATCCAGGGCCGTGTAGTCCTTGCTGACATGCACTGTTGCGAGCTTGGCAACATGATCATTCAATTGCTGATTCACCAGGCCGAGAAAGTGCGGTGACGCAACCAGCATCAGGTTATCGTAGCGGTTCTTCACGCGGCCTTCGTTCAGGTGTTTTGCCAGCTCCGCGGCGAAGCGCTCATGCTCATGGTCCTTGGGATTGGTAGGCTCCATAAAGGCGCCTCGAGCCGTGCCGTCCATGCCCGGGGCGGTCGTCTGGAAGTGCCCGGGGCGGTCTGAGCTGAGCTCTTCGTTTTTCTCCCGACTCTCTGGATGGGTGAACTCATCCACCAGGGTGAGTGTTCGGGGGCGTGCCTGAGTGGCAAAGAGGCGGGCGCGGCTGGCGTTGGCAACGAGTACCCAGGTGCTCATGGACTCTCCTATAGTTATGCGCATGCAGGGTTGAGCATAGCGCAATCCTGCCGCGTTCGCCGCACACGCGGCGTCTTCCCCAGCGGTATGGGAATCGTGTATTGTGGCGCGCGACATCCGGAGGGTGGCGAGATGACCGAGAGGGGGCCGGGCAGCACTCAGTCGCAGTGCCAGAACTGCCAGGCCAGGCTGGTCGGACCCTACTGCCATCACTGTGGCCAGCCTGCCAAGCCAGCAGTCCGCTTTTTCGGCACACTGGTGGTTGAATTCCTGCAGGAGACCATCAGTCTCGACTCCCGCGCCATGCGCACGCTGCTGACCTTGCTGGCGTGCCCCGGATTCCTCACCACCGCTTATCTGAGTGGTCGGCGGAAGCGCTTTGTGCCGCCTCTGCGCCTCTTTCTGTTCACCAGCCTCGTCTGTATTTTTGCCATCTGGCTACTCAACCTCACCAGTGACCGTGAGCTGGTGGTTGCTTCCGGTGGAGCGTTGACCCTGAACGGCGAGCTCAACCCAGAGCAGCGCGAGCGAATCGGGCAGCGTATGGCTGACGATCGGCTTGAGCAACTGGACCCTGCCGAGCGTGCCGAAATCGAAGAGCGCCTGGATCGCCTGGAAGCGGTACTCCAGACGGGTGCGCGCGCAGTTACCCGCGGCGAAACACCTGAATCAGAGCCCACCGGCCCACAGCCCTGGAATTCCGCGGTGAGCTTTGCCGATGGCGAGCTGACCTTGAACATGCCCTGGCTGTCCGAGGCGAACAACCGGCAGCTTGAGGCCCGGTTACGGAAGAGTCTCGCCAAGATCAGCGAAGATCCGGACGACTTTATCAACGATATGCTGGAAAATATTCCCCAGACCACTCTGGTGCTGATACCACTATTGGCGCTGCTGATGAAGCTCGCCTACCCCTTCACCGGTCGCTATTACGTAGAACATCTGATTCATGCCCTGCACGGTCACGCTTTCCTGTTCCTGGCGGTACTGCTGCTGATGGGGCTGGATCTGGGGGGCGGTCGGCTCTCCGCGGCGGCCAGCACGCCATTGCAATGGCTGGGCCAGTTAATGGGGATGGTGGAAACCCTGCTGGCGCTCTGGGTGCCGATGTACTTTTTGCTTTCGTTGCGGGCGGTTTACGGTCAGCCCTGGTCTCTCACGCTGTGGAAAGCCTTTTGCCTGTGGTTTGGATATGCAATTCTGTTTCTGTCGGCCTTGCTGGGTTTGCTTGTGGTCAGCGTTATTGTCAGCTGACGAGCTCTCCATGCTATAATCGTCGCCCCTGAATTCTCTGGTTCGGGAAAACCACGAACCTCAGCCCTCGATCTCTGATTGCAGCTGACTCATGTGGCCTTTAGTAGGGGCCACCACTGACACAAGGAAAGCGCATGCCCGCAATTACCCTGCCTGACGGCAGCCAGCGCCAGTTTGACCAGCCTGTTACCGTCTACGATGTCGCCGCCTCGATAGGTCCGGGTCTGGCCAAGGCGGCCCTCGCTGGCGTGGTAGACGATCGCGAGGTCGATACCTCTTACCTCATCGAGCAGGACGCCAGTCTGGCCATCATTACAGAGCGTGATGAAGCAGGCCTGGAGGTCATCCGTCACTCTACCGCGCATTTGCTGGCAATGGCGGTGCAGGAGCTGTACCCCGGTACCCAGGTTACGATAGGCCCTGTCATTGACGATGGCTTCTATTACGACTTCGCCAGCGGTCACCACTTCACCCCCGAAGATCTGGAAAAAATCGAGCAGCGCATGCAGCAGATCGTCGAGGATGACCTGTCGGTGGAGCGAGTGGTGATGAGCCGCGAGCGCGCCATCGAGCTGTTTCGCAACATGGGCGAGCACTACAAGGTACAGATCATTGAGAGTCTGCCCGCAGGCGAGGAACTGTCTGTCTACCAGCAGGGCCCCTGGATGGATTTGTGCCGAGGCCCGCACGTGCCCAGCACCGGCAAGCTCAAGGCCTTCAAATTGACCAAAGTGGCCGGCGCCTACTGGCGCGGGGACTCCAACAACGAGATGCTGCAGCGGATCTACGGCACAGCCTGGGCCAACAAGAAGCAGCTGCAGGAGTACCTGACGCGCATTGAAGAGGCCGAGAAGCGCGATCACCGCCGCATCGGCAAGAAGCTGGGGCTGTTCCACACCCAGGAAGAGGCGCCCGGCATGGTGTTCTGGCACCCGGACGGCTGGACTCTGTACCAGGTGATCGAGCAATACATGCGCCAGGCCCAGCGCAACCATGGTTATCAGGAGATCCGCACGCCGCAGCTGGTGGACATGTCGCTGTGGGAGCGCTCCGGTCATGCCGACAAGTTCGGCGATGACATGTTTACCCTCAAGTCTGAGGAGCGCCAGTTCGCGGTCAAGCCGATGAACTGTCCCTGCCACGTGCAGGTATTCAACCAGGGCCTGAAATCCTACCGTGATCTGCCGCTGCGCCTGGCGGAATTCGGCAGCTGCCACCGCAACGAGCCCTCCGGATCCCTGCACGGGATCATGCGGGTGCGCGGTTTTACCCAGGACGATGCGCACATCTTCTGCACCGAAGACCAGATCCAGCCCGAAGTCGCCAGCTTTATCGACTTTCTGCATGCGGTCTATGCGGACTTCGGCTTTGCCGAGGTCATCTACCGGCTCTCCACCCGCCCCGCCCAGCGCGTGGGTTCCGACGGTGATTGGGACCGGGCCGAAAAAGCCCTGGCGGATGCCCTGGATGCCCACGGCCTGCCCTGGCAGGAGCTGCCGGGGGAGGGCGCCTTCTACGGCCCGAAGATCGAATTTTCCCTCAAGGACTGCATCGGTCGGGTCTGGCAGCTGGGCACGATACAGGTCGATTTCTCCATGCCGGGCCGTCTCGGCGCCCAGTATGTGGCCGAGGACGGCTCACGCCAGGTGCCGGTCATGCTGCACCGGGCGATCCTCGGGTCCTTCGAGCGTTTTATCGGAATTCTGATCGAACACTACGAGGGCGTGTTCCCGACCTGGTTGGCGCCAAATCAGGCCGTTGTGTTGAATATTACCGACAAACAGGCCGATTACGCCCGGCTTGTGGAAGATTCCTTGAAAAACAAAGGCTTTCGGGTCCATTCGGACTTGAGAAATGAGAAGATCGGCTTTAAAATCCGCGAGCACACAATCCAGAAGGTCCCTTACCTGTTGGTGGTGGGGGATAAAGAGGTTGAAACACAGACTGTGGCCGTGAGGGCCCGTCGTGGCGAGGACCTGGGTTCACTGAACCTGGACGCGCTGGCAGCGCTGCTCGCGGACGATGTGGCACGTCGCGGCCGTATTGTATTGGAGAATCAGCATTAAGAAAGATATCGGCAAGGGCGCCTCCAAGAAAGCCCTGATCAATGACCAGATTACGTCAGACCCGGTGCGCCTGATCGGTGCCGACGGTGAACAGGTAGGCATTGTGTCTTTGCGAGAGGCGCTGGCGGCGGCGGAAGGGTCGCAGGATATGGGCGCGCTGTTTGTGTCGATGAGTGTGTTTGTGATGGCGGCGGCGCTGATGATGGCGGGCATGATGATGCGGCTGGCGCTGGGTCGGCGCGCGTCGCAGACAGGGCTGATGCTGGCGTGCGGGTTCAAGCCGGCAACG
>JBLRXF010000122.1:0-8702 GCA_047920875.1 Haliea sp.
GATGACATCGGCGTGCACGCCCCGGGCAGCAAAATAGCGCCGGGCGATATTGGCAAATTTGGTGGCCACCCGCACCCTGGCACCGGAGCCCTGCCAGCCGACAGGACCCGCGGTCATCAGGCGACAGCGGGCAATGCCCAGGTCCAGGGGCTCATACAGGCCCTCGGCGCCGTGCTCCAACAGGATATCCTTGCCGACCACGCCAAGATCCGCGGCACCGTGGCGCACATAGGTCGGCACGTCGGTGCCCCGAATGACCACCAGCTGCAGGTCCGGGCGGTTGGTCGCGAAGATCAGCTTGCGGCTGGTGTGGATATCCTCCAGCGGCTGAACGCCAGCCCGGGCCAGCAAGGGCAGGGTCTCCTGGAGGATGCGCCCCTTGGTCAGGGCCATGGTCAGCGGCTTGGTCATGAGAGTCTCAGCTCGACAGGCGGCGGATATCCGCGCCCAGGGTCTGCAGCTTTTCCTCTATGCGCTCATAGCCGCGGTCAATGTGGTAGATGCGATCGATGACCGTTTCGCCCTGGGCAACCAGGCCGGCAATCACCAGGCTGGCGGAGGCGCGCAGGTCGCTGGCCATCACCGGGGCACCCTGCAGACCGGGCTGGCCGGTAATGATCGCAGTGTGCCCCTCGATCACAATATGTGCGCCCATGCGATTCATCTCATGGGTCTGGATGAGGCGATTTTCGAACACGGTTTCGGTGACGGTCGCAGTGCCCTCGGCAATCGCATTCATGGCGGTAAACTGGGCTTGCATGTCAGTCGGAAAGCCGGGATAGGGCGCAGTCTTGACACTGACCGCTTTCGGCCGCTTGCCGCTCATGTCCAGGGACACCCAGTCGTCGCCCTGCTCTATTCTGGCACCGGCTTCCTCAAGCTTCGCCAGCACGACTTCCAGGGTGTGCGGGCAAGTGCCCTTCAACATGACCCGGCCACCGGTAGCCGCGGCTGCCACCAGGTATGTGCCGGTTTCAATGCGATCCGGCATGACCGTGTAGTCGCAACCGTGGAGGCGTTCCACGCCGTCAATAATCACGGTATCGGTGCCATGACCACTGATTTGTGCACCCATTGCCAGCAGACACTCCGCGAGGTCAACCACCTCGGGCTCGCGGGCGGCGTTTTCCAGCACCGTGCGACCATCGGCGAGTGCGGCCGCCATCATGAGATTCTCCGTGCCGCCAACGGTCACCGTCTCCATGACAATGCGGGCTCCCCGCAGGCGCCCTGCAACCTCGGCATTGATATAGCCGTTATCGACGGAAATACCTGCCCCCATGGCCTCAAGCCCCTTGAGGTGCAGATCGACCGGGCGGCTGCCTATGGCGCAGCCGCCGGGGAAGGACACACGGGCCTTGCCGAAGCGAGCCACCATGGGTCCCAGCACCAGAATGGAGGCGCGCATGGTTTTGACCAGCTCGTAGGGGGCCGAGAACCCCGACAGCCTGCTGGCATTGACTTCAATGCTGAGCTTTTCGTCCAGGGTCAGATCGACACCGAGGCAGCCCAGCAGCTCGATCATCGTAGTGATGTCGTTCAGGTGGGGCAGATTGCGTATGGTGACGAGGTCTTCCGTCAGCAGGGTTGCCGCGAGGATGGGCAGCGCCGCATTCTTGGCCCCGGAGATCCTCAGCTCCCCGTCCAGGCGGCGCCCGCCGCGAATAGCCAGTTTGTCCACTAGATGCTCCTGATGAGACCGGGCTTCAAGCGCCTGCTTGCCACTGCCCGGGGGTAAACGTGCGGATATTCACCGCGTGGATGCTGCCGCTGGCTATCTGCTCGTTGAGTGCAGCATAAACCAACTGCTGGCGCTGCACCGGTCGCTTGCCCTCAAAAATCTCACCGATCACGGTAATGTCATAGCGGTTACCAGCCCCCTCGACCTGAATCTGGCATTCCTTGAGGTGTGCTTCCAGCAATGCTGTCACCGTTGCCGCATCCATCATGTCTGTACCTCTGGTAGACGCCCCGCAGGGCAAAGGACGCGCATTCTAGGAGAATTCAGGCGCCATGGCGAGGAGAGGTGGGGCCGCCCAGGTCGGGCCGCGCAGGTGGGGCCGCCCAGGTCGGGCCGCGCAGGTGGGGCCGCCCAGGTCGGGCCGCCCAGGTGGAACCGCGCAGGTGGGGCCGGGCCGCGCAACCTGAAGCCTGCCCGACGCCAGCCGGGGTTGTCGCCTCAGGTTTCAATCTCAACAGCGGTCCAGCCTGCGATCACCTGATCCAGATCGCCCCCGTGCTTGCGCGCAGCGGACTCAAACTGACTGCGATAGATTTCGCCAAGATTGACGTTCTCGATCACCATATTACGCAGTTTCCACGAGCCATCCCTGTCGCGGCCCATGTGGTACACCAGCACATAAGGCTCGCTGCCGTCGCTGAAAATGAGCTGCCGCACTGCCGCCCGGGAGCCGGCGGCGTCTCCTTCGTTCAGTTCCGGCAGCTCGATGCGCGAGCCGCCAAAGGCCAGCAGCCCCTTACCATAGGTGCGCACCAGGCCAACCCGCATGACCTCGGTAAAGCGCTCCAACTGATCACGCAACTGCTCGCGGCCTGCCTCGTCCAGGGACCGGTAGCGCTCGGCGCTGGCGTAGGGGCCCATGACGCCGCGGGCAAAGCCGCGGAAGTCGACCACGGTATCGAGAATGCCCTGCAACTCGTTGTAGAACCGGTCCGGCTCCGAGTCGATGTAGTTCTGCGCCTCGTCAACGGTGGACATCACCGCATCCGTTGCCTGGCGCACCACTTCATGGGCCCCCTCCGGCGGGCTGGTGTTGACGGCGTTGGCCAGGGCTGCGGAACCCACCATTGCCAGGGCTGCGACAAGTTGCAGCATTCGCTTCATAACCTGATCCTTGAATTAAAATTACAAAATCACCAGCGCTCTGTATACTCCCGAGGCTGCGCCGACACCCGGCAAATCCCCCGGACGCAGGCTTTTGACAACCCCGCGGGGGGCACAGTTCAATAGCCCGGTAGCCCGCTACTTTAACAGGATTTCCAGACTTATGCTGTTAGCCACAGTCGCCATTCTTGTCGGATTCGTCATCCTGATATGGAGTGCTGACCTGTTCGTCGCTGGGGCCGCCGCAATTGCTTCCAACCTGGGCCTCTCGCCCATCATCATCGGGCTGACTATTGTCTCTATTGGCACCTCGGCACCTGAAATCCTGGTCTCGATCACGGCCGCGCTGTCGGACGCCGGTGAACTCGCCATCGGCAACGCCATCGGCTCCAACATCGCCAACATCGGCCTGGTTCTGGGTGCCACTCTGATACTGGCGCCAATGACTGTGAAGCCTTCCTGCATGCGACGGGAGCTGCCGGCGCTGCTGATGGTGACCCTGGGTACGGCGCTGCTGATTCTTGACGGTGTTCTGTCTCGTGTCGATGGCCTGATCATGCTCGGCGCACTGACCATCATCATGATACAGATCGTACGCAGCGAGGAAGCCGACCCGGAACTGCTGCAGGAAGTGTCCACGATCGCCGCGGCGCCGCTTGGCCTTGGAAAGGCCTGGCTGAAGTTTCTCCTGGGACTCCTGCTGCTGGTAGCCAGCTCGCGACTGCTGGTGTGGGGCGCCACAGAAGTAGCGGAACAACTGGGTGTGTCGCAACTGGTCATTGGACTGACCGTCGTGGCCATTGGCACCAGCCTGCCAGAACTGGCGGCAACCGTGGCGGGGGCGCTGCGAGGCCACACAGACATCGCTGTAGGCAATATCATCGGCTCCAATCTGTTCAACCTGCTGGCGGTGATGGCGATCCCTGGCCTGGTCACCCCGGAAGTCCTGGAGCCCATGGTACTGTATCGGGATTACCTGACCATGACCGCCATGACAGTGCTGCTTGCGGCGGCAATTTTTCTCAGCCGAGGCCGGCGCAAATCGGGCGCGGGCGGCGACGCCTATCTGGGACGGTCAGTTGGCGTGCTGTTACTCTCCGTGTACGCACTGTACTATTACTGGCTATACCGGACACGCTGAAACAGCTGCCCCCATGCATGCACACGACCACGACAGCTATGTTTCCTCCGCGCGGCGCACCATTCGCATGGAGTGCGATGCGGTGGCCGCGCTGGAAGAGCGTATTGATGGCGACTTTGTCAAAGCCTGTGAGCTGCTGCTGGACATCCGCGGCCGGGTGATCGTGACTGGCATGGGCAAGTCGGGCCACATAGCGACCAAGATCGCGGCGACTCTGGCCAGCACGGGAACACCGGCGTTCTATGTCCACCCCGGCGAAGCCAGCCACGGCGACATCGGCATGATTACCGCGGATGACGCGGTCGTCGCCCTCTCCAATAGCGGCCGCTCCCCCGAAGTCGTCACCCTGCTGCCGCTGCTGAAACGCCTGGGTATACCTCTGGTCAGCATGACCGGCGACCCCGGATCACCGCTGGCAGAAGCGGCAGACGCGCACCTGAACACCGGCGTCGCCACCGAAGCCTGCCCGCTCAACCTTGCCCCCACTTCCAGCACCACCACTGCACTGGTGATGGGCGATGCACTGGCCATTGCCCTGCTTGAGGCACGGGGTTTTACCGCAGAGGACTTTGCCTTTTCCCATCCCGGCGGCACGCTGGGCAAGAAACTGCTGCTGAAGGTAGAGGATGTGATGCACACCGGCAGCGCCATCCCACGGGTGCATACCGACACCGTGCTCGCCGCGGCCCTGCTGGAAATCAGCCGCAAGGGCCTGGGCATGACCACCGTCACTGCTGCCGACGACCAATTGCTGGGCATCTTCACCGATGGCGACCTGCGCCGGGCGCTGGATGAGAACGTGGACGTACGCAGCACCCTGATCAGCGACCTGATGACCTGCAACGCCAAGAGCATTGCCCCCAACATGCTGGCCGCGGAAGCCCTGCGCATCATGGAGGAAAACAAGATTACCTCACTCGTGGTCAAGGATGGAGACAGGATGGTCGGGGTCCTCCACTTGATGAGCCTGCTGCAAGCCGGTATCGCCTGACGTGTCAACTGCGGACAACAGGGAGCCCAACGCGCGCGCCAGGGACATCAAGCTGCTGGCGCTGGATGTCGACGGGGTGCTGAGCGATGGCCGCGTAATCTACGCCAGTGACGGCAGCGAACTGAAGGCCTTCAACATCAAGGATGGGCTTGGGATCAAGCTGCTGCAGCGCGCCGGGATCACTGTGGCCATCATCACTGGCCGCCGATCCGCGGTGGTCGGGCGGCGCGCAGCGGAGCTGGGCATCACCCACCTGCTTGAGGGCCGCGAGGACAAACTGTGCGCGTTGCGCGAACTGAGTGTCAGTCTGGGCCTTGGCCTTGCCGAATGTGCCTACATGGGTGATGACCTGCCCGACCTCAGTGCGGTCAGGGCGGCCGGCCTGGGGCTCACTGTCGCCGACGCCGCGGCCGAAGTGCGCGCCGCCGCCGACTGGTGCAGTGACGCCACAGGCGGTGCCGGTGCAGTGCGGGAGGCCTGCGAATGGCTCCTGCGCCAGCGCGGCGCGTGGCCGGACGTGATCGCGGAGTTCGACTGATGGGCAACGGCAAGCGAACCTGGCTGCTGGCCACGATTCTGGCATCCCTGGCCGTGTGGTACTGGACGGCGGTTGGAGATGGCGTTATCGATCGCCCGATGCCGCAGGCAGATGCGGACCTGGTGCAGACCTACCTGGTCAATACACGCAGCATGTCCTTCGCTGAGGATGGCGCCCTGGCCGAAGTGATGGAAGCCGTGAGAATTGAACATTTTGGCAGTGAAGATGTCTCAGACATCGAGCAGCCAAACTTTTATTCTCACGACGGCAACAACCGCACCTGGTCGGCCAGCGCCGAACGGGGCAGGCTCAAGCACAGCAGCAGCGTGCTGATCCTGCGGAGTAATGTCGTACTCAGCAACGACCAGTCAGGAGGCACCCTCCAGACGGAGGCCATGACTCTGCATCTCAGGCTGCGTACTGCCCAATCCGAAGTCCCCGTGACTGCAAAACTCGGCGACAACGTCCTGCACGCCGACGGCATGTTTGCCAATCTGGCAGATGAAACCATACTGCTTAAGCCCAATGTGGAGGGCACCTATGTTCCGACAGGCTCCTGATCCGGGACGTTCTCCTCACCGGCCCTTGCGGGCGGCGCTGGTGGCAACCGCCTGCCTGTTACTGGCAGCTGGCGCCTCTGCGCTGCCGGAGGATCGCCAGCAGCCCATCCGCATCAGTGCCGATCAGGCCCTTCGGGACGAGCGCCAGGGCTTCACCGAGTACACTGGCAACGTGCGCATGCAGCAGGGCAGCCTGCAGATCGAGGCGGAAAAGATCACCGTCTTTCACCAGCAGGCGGCAGCGGATCGCATTCTCGCCGAAGGTAGCCCCGCACGTCTGCAACAGCAACCGGAGGTCGACAAGGGTATCGTCCACGCTGCGGCACAGGAGATCGAGTATTTCAAGGAAGAGCAGCGCGTGCATCTGCGACGCCAGGCGCGGATAGAGCAGGAGGGCTCTACGGTCACCGGTGACACCATTGACTACTACATGGCGGAGCAGCGCGTGCGCGCCGACGCCGGCCGGCGCGAGGACGGCGGCAGGGTCGAGGTGGTGATTCCAGCGCAAGTCCTCGAGGGTGCAGACGGGAACGGAGCGGCCAGTGGCGCGACTGAGAGCGAGTAACCTGGCCAAGGCGTACCGCGGCCGCAAGGTCGTGGTGGACGTGTCCCTGGAACTCGGCAGCGGCGAAGTCGTGGGACTGCTCGGCCCCAACGGTGCCGGCAAGACCACCTGCTTCTACATGATTGTCGGCATCATCAACGCCGATGCAGGCAGGATTGAGCTCAACGGCGAGGACATCACGCCACTGTCCATGCACGAGCGCGCTCGCCGGGGGCTGGGCTACCTGCCCCAGGAGGCGTCAATTTTCCGCAAACTGTCGGTACAGGACAATCTGCTGGCCATCCTCGAGACGCGCCCCGATCTCAACAGGCAGGAGCGTCACAGCCACTGCGATCGCCTGCTGGAGGAATTCCACCTGACCCACCTGCGCAGCAACCTCGGGCAGTCCCTGTCTGGCGGCGAGCGACGCCGGGTCGAGATTGCCAGGGCCCTGGCCACGGAACCGGACTTTATCCTGCTGGACGAACCTTTCGCCGGGGTGGATCCGATCTCGGTCAGTGACATCAAGGACATCATCACCCACCTGCGCAAGCGTGGCATCGGGGTTCTGATCACCGATCACAACGTGCGCGACACTCTGGATATCTGCGAACGGGCATTCATCGTGGGTGAAGGTCATATCATCGCCGAGGGCACGGCGCAGGAGGTGCTCGACAGCCCCCGGGTCCGCAAGATCTATCTGGGTGAACACTTCCGGCTTTGACGCCGGCTCTTGATCCGGACGACCAAGCAAAATTCACGCCATCCTGTTGCGTGGCGCTATCTGCCGGGGCTACACTCGCCGAACAGCCCCATCCGAGATGGTACCCGGGATGACCACTGCACACCGATGAAACAATCCTTACAGCTCAAGCTAGGCCAACAGCTGACCATGACGCCGCAGCTGCAGCAGGCCATCCGGCTGTTGCAGCTGAGCACCCTGGACCTGCAACAGGAAATCCAGCAAGCCCTGGACAGCAATCCGCTGCTGGAACTTGCCGAAGACGACTTCGACGGCGACGTTGAAATCGACAACACCACCCGCCTGGAACGCGTCAGCGACCAGACAGGCACAAGCCTGCTGGAAAGCCTCGAGGGCAACAACAGCCAGAGCGAGACCCTGGCCGAGGACTGGCAGCCCGGCAGCCTGCCCGAGGAGCTGCCGGTAGACACCCAGTGGGAGGATCTGATGCCCTCCTCTGCGGCGCCCGCCGGCAGCGGCGAGGACAGTTTCGACGGTGACTACGACAGCCGCAACAACGCCACCGAGAGTCTGCAGGACATGCTGCGCTGGCAGCTCAATCTCACCCGCCTGTCAGATACGGACCGGGTCATTGCCCTCGCGCTCATTGATGCCACAGACGGCAACGGCAGGCTACAGGCCAGCGTCGAAGATATTCATCAGGCACTGACCCCGGAGCTGGACATAGATATCGATGAGGTGGTGGCGGTGCTGCACTGCCTGCAACAGTTCGAGCCGGCGGGTGTCTGCACCCGTGACCTGCAGGAGTGCCTGCTGGTGCAACTGCAGCAGAAACCGACCAGCACGCCCTTCCTGGAGCAGGCGCGGCTAATGGTGAGCCGGCACATGGCTCAGCTGGGCAGCGGCGATTATCAGCAGATCATGCGGCGCATGCGCCTGAGCGAGGAGCAGCTCAAATCCGTTCTCGAGCTGATCCGCTCGCTGGATCCCAATCCGGGCGAAAACATTGGCGACGACACCACGGAATACGTGGTTCCGGACGTCTTTGTCAGCAAGCGCGGTGGCCGCTGGGTGGTAGAACTGAATCCCGACATCGCCCCACGCCTGCGCATCAACGACAGCTATGCCAGCCTGATCAAACGGGCCGACAGCAGCGCGGACAATACCTTCCTCAAGGACAACCTGCAGGAGGCGCGCTGGTTTCTCAAAAGCCTGTACAGCCGCAATGAAACCCTGATGAAGGTGGCCAGCAAAATTGTCGAACATCAGCGCAACTTTCTCGAACTCGGAGAAGAGGCGATGAAACCGCTGGTTCTGCACGACATCGCCGACGCCGTCGAGATGCATGAATCCACGATTTCGCGGGTAACCACCCGCAAG
>JBLRXF010000123.1:0-8699 GCA_047920875.1 Haliea sp.
GGGCTGCAACCGGGCGGCGGCAGAGGCGGCCATGGAGGGCGAGCTGCCGCGCATCTTTGCCTTCGAGAACAAGTCTCTGGGGACGCCCATCGGGGCGGCAGTGCTGATGGGGATTGTCAGCACCACCGTGCTGCTGCTGTACGGCTTTCTCGCTCTGTCCAACGAAGACCTGTTCTGGTCCCTGTTCACGTTCAGCGCGGTCATCTTCCTGCTGCCCTATCTGGGCATGCTGCTCACCTTCCTGAAACTGCGCCGCACCGACCCGGATCACCATCGCCCCTATCGTATTCCAGGCGGCATGCCGCTGGCCCGGCTCTGTGCCTGGGCCTGCTTCGGAGTACTGGTCATATCCATCGTGCTGTTTGTCTATACGCCGGTTGACGGCGTCCAGTGGCCGGTACTGATCGGCGTGGTGGTGACGCTGCTGCTGGGGGAAGGCGTGATCCGCAGCGCCGAAAAACATCGCCGCCGCTAAACGCTGGGGGTGGCAACGGTTCCGGCGACGGGCCTAACTATTCAGTCCCGGGCGGATGACCCTCGCCGCCGCGGCGCTTACACTGCCGACGAATAACAACCGGAGGGGAGACCAGCATGACCACGCAGCGCCAGCAATTGAACAAGACCACCATGGGTATCCGCGATGGGATACCCCTGGAGACCAGCGGTAGCGACATCGAAAGCCTGCGCAAGGACATCCAGCGGCTGCTGGACATCGAAGCCATCAAGCAACTCAAGCACGCCTATTTCCGCTGTATCGACACCGCCAATCTGGAGGAGCTTGGCCCTCTGTTCCACGACGATGTCGAGGTGCACTTCATCGGCGGCACCTATGAATGGAAGGTGAATGGCAAGGCCGAATACCTGGCCAATATCGGCAAATCGTTCAACAAGCGCTCCGTCGGCCATCACAACGGCCACCAGCCGGAGATCCAGATGCTCAGCGCCACCGAAGCCACCGGCATCTGGTACCTGGCGGACAACATGTGGCAGCTGGAGTACAACGCACTCACCACCGGCACGGCCCTGTACTGGGACCGCTACGTCAAGGTTGACGGGCGCTGGCTGATTCGGGAGACCCGCTACGAGCGCATTTACGAGATCAATGAAACCCTGGCTGCGCCGCCCTCACTCAGCTCCCATTACCTGGGTGCTCACGGCAACTGATACACCGCCTGTAGGAGCCCACTGGCCCAGGCCACACTCTCTGCCCGCTATGCGGGCATTCACCTTGTCTGTGGGCGATCGCGCAGAACCCCATCGCCCGCGGAGCGGGCTCCTACACCGCTCCTGTAGGAGCTCGCTCCGCGAGCGATCGCGCAGGGACTGCGCTCCTACAAGGACACTGCCTGTGGTAGGAGCTCGCTCCGCGAGCGATTACCCAGCCTGATCCGGCGCTCGACGCCTAGCGTAACAAAGACCCATTTCTGAGGTCATACTGGCATGACACCACCGCTTGCTGAAAACGCTGCCAGCCCCCTGCCTTTTGTCCGTCAACTTAGCGAGAAGGCCTGGTTCAATGCCCTCTGGTTCCAGAGCACCTGGTTCTGCACGGTGCTGGGACGGGATGATTTGCTGTTTGTCAGTCTGGGCCTGGTCGGCTTGCACCTGCTGCTGGTGCCGCAGCGGCGCGTGGAAATTCGCCAGCTGGCGCTGCTGGGTGGGACAGGTGTAGCGGTGGATGCAGGTCTCAGCCTGATCGGGGTATTCCAGTTTGCAGGCGGCGTGCTGATACCTGGCTGGCTTGTCTGTCTTTGGCTGGCCTTTGCCACCACACCGGGCCGCAGCCTGGCCTTCCTCGGCGCCAGGCCCTGGCTGACCGCCCTTGCCGGTGGGCTGGTATTCCCCTTCAACTACTACGCCGGCTCCCGTCTGGGTGCGGTGGAGTTCGGCTGGCCCCTGTGGCAGAGCCTGCTGATCATGGCGCTGATCTGGTCACTCGTGCTGCCGGCGCTATACTATATGCATCGGCGTTTTTTTCAGCCCTCCGGAGGTTTTACGTCATGATCCGCTATCTGGCTAGTCTCGCACTCGGCCTTCTGGCCACCACTGTTCTTGCAGCCACCCCATCCTTGACCATGGTTGGGGAGGCGCGGCTGAACGTGATGTTTTTCTCCGTGTACGACTCCCGCCTCTATACCGAAGACGGGCGCTATATAGCGGATCAGCGTCCTCTGCGCCTGGAAATCGAATACTTGCGCAACATCAAAGCCAAAGCGCTGGTAGAACAGACCGGCGCCGAATGGGATCACCTGCAGGTGACCCATGAAAGGCGCGGCGCCTGGCTGGAGGAACTGACTGCGCTGTGGCCTGACGTCGGCAAGAATGATGTCATCGCCCTGGAACTCGACGCCGACAATCGCAGCACCTTTTATTTCAACGGTGAAAAGCTGGGAGTCATGGAAGATGCCGATTTCGGGGAGTATTTCGTCGCGATCTGGCTGTCACCGGACACAAGCAGACCCGCGCTGCGGGAAGCCCTGCTCGGCGGACTCTAACCCGGCAAACGTGCCACAAGGCCCGCCAGTACATTCTCCAGCACACCACGATTCGCTGCCACTATGGCCAGAGCATTGCGCCCGGTCTGCTGCCGTAGCTGTGGATCCGCCAACAGCGCCAACACCGCGCGGGCAAGGCTGACACTGTCGGTCACCCTGAGCAATCCGTTTCCAGCCTCCAGAGCATCGTAGATAACCTCGAAATTGAACACCTGCGGCCCGGTAATCACAGGCAAGGCCCAAGCCGCGGGCTCCAACGGATTGTGGCCACCGCGCTCTATCAGAGAGCCCGCGACAAAAGCGAGGTCAGCGGCGCCATAAAGCAGCAGCAACTCACCCATGGTGTCGCCCAGATAGACCTGCGCGGTCCCGGCCTCTTCGGCAGCGGCACGGCGAGCCAGGCTCAAACCAGCCGCGGCAACCTCATCCGCCACCTGTGCAAATCGCTCTGGATGGCGCGGCACCAGAATCAGCAGCGCCTGCGGGTATTGCTCCAGCACGATGCGATGGGCCGCCAGGATCTGGCTGTCCTCACCGTCGTGGGTACTGGCGGCAATCCAGACGGGGCGGGTCGGGCCAAGGTTTTCGCGCAGACCCGCTGCGGCAAGCAGCAGATCCGGGGCGATTTCGACGTCAAACTTGATACTGCCGGTCACAGTGACGCTCTTCGCTGTCGCGCCAATCTCCATAAAGCGCCGGGCATCCTCCTCTGCCTGGGCCGCGATCCAGTCCAGACTGGCCAGCATCGGCCGTACCAGCCCGCCAATACGGCGATAGCCACGGGCAGAGCGCTCCGACAGCCGCGCGTTGACAAGCATGACCGGGATACCGCGAGCCCGGGTCAGAGCGACCATGTTCGGCCACAGTTCAGTCTCCAGAATCACCAGCGCCACGGGGCGGGCCCGGTCCAGAAAGCGTCTGACGGCACCCGGCGTATCATAGGGCGAGAACGCCACTTGCACCCGCCCGCCAAACAGGGCGCGAGCGCGGGCTGCACCGGTGGCGGTCATCGCAGTCATCAGGATCGGTTGCTCGGGGTAGCGACTGAGCAGAGCATTGACCAGGGGAGCGGCGGCAATGGTTTCCCCCACCGACACCGCGTGCACCCAGATTACCGGCTGTGGCGGGGCCTGCAGGTAGCCCAGCCGCTGGCGCCAGTGGTTGCGCAGGCCCTGATTGCCGCGCCCGGACCACCACAGCTGCAGCAGCACAAACGGCAGCGCGAGGCGAAACAGCAGGGAATAGAGGGCGCGCACAGAGACGGCTCCAACACCGGGATCAGCGATCATTCTACCGAAAGCCGCCGAGGACTGCTGCCGAAGTATTGCCGCCTGCCGCGGCCGGGCTGGTAAACTCCCCCTCTGGACCAGCAGCAAAATGAGCACACCGCAACGTGAGCAAGCGCCGCCAGCAATCCCGGGATACCGAGTACCGCAACTACCTGCATCCGCGCTGGTGGCCTACCTGGCTGCTGGTGGGGCTGATGTGGCTGCTGGCGCAGCTGCCCTTGCGGGCCCAGTGGTGGCTGGGCACGGGCGTGGGTGAGCTGGCCTGGCGCCTGATTCCACGCCGGCGCCACATTGCGGAAGTGAACATAGGGCTGTGTTTTCCCGAACTGGACGCCCGGCAGCAGCGCAGCCTGGTGCGCCGCGCTTTCCATTCCAACGGCATCGGCATTCTGGAAATCGGCCTGGCCTGGTTCCGCAAACCCGAGCACTTTCTCAAGCATACCCGGGTGCACGGGCTGGAACATGTGGAAGCGGCCTTGCAGCGGGGCAAGGGCATATTGGCCCTCGGCGGCCACTACAGCTCGCTGGATCTCTGCGGCACCCTGGTCACCCGCTTCATCGAGGCCGACGTGATGCAGCGTGATCACAACAATGCCCTGCTCAATGCCTTCATGACCCGGGCGCGCGAGCGCCACTATGGCGTGGCGCTATCGGCCAGGGACCTGCGCGGCCTGCTGCGGTGCCTGCGGCAGAATCGCACGGTCTGGTATGCCACCGACCAGGACTATGGGCGCAAGGGCATCGTGTTTGCGCCCTTTTTCGGCATCTCTGCCGCCTCGATCACCGCCACTTCCCGCATCGCTGAACACAGTGGCTGTGCGGTGCTGCCCTTCAGCCACTTCCGCCGCAGCGACGCGCTGGGCTATGACATCTACTTCCAGGCGCCGCTGGAGAACTTCCCCTCCGGCGACGATCTCGCGGACGCGACCCTGGTAAACGCCACCATTGAACGGGAGGTACGGCGGCATCCAGAGCAGTACCTGTGGATGCACCGGCGTTTCAAGACCCGGCCCACTCCTGAAGACCCGGACCTGTACCACAAGGGCCGATAGCCTTGTGCGCCCGCTAATGATAGCTTCTGCCCCTGACCTGTAACCCGGAACCTGTTGCCCACCATGGCATTTTCTCGCGCTAAACTGCTTATCGGCCTGATCCGGCTCATCAGCAGGCTCAGCCTGCCCGCCGCCCAGCGCCTGGGCCGCGCACTCGGTACACTGGCGAGCTGGCTACCGAATCGCTCGCGCCGGGTTACCGAGATCAATCTGCAACTGTGCTTCCCTGAGATCGACGCAAGCCAGCGGCGACAGCTGGCTCGCAGCAGCCTCCGCCACACCGGCCAGGTCGCCATGGAAATCCCCCTGATCTGGGAGTGGCCGGTACCGCGCTGCCTGGATCTCATCAAACACGTTGATGGAGAGGAGCTGCTGGAGGCGGCGCGCGCCAGCGGCAATGGCCTGCTGCTGCTGGCACCCCACCTGGGCAACTGGGAGCTGACAGGCCTGTATTTTTCCACCCGTTACCGCATGGCGGCCCTCTACAGCCCGCCCTCACTTCCGGGCTTCGAGGAGTACATGACCGCCCAGCGCGGCCGCCAGGGCACTGAGTACGTGCCCGGTGACCGCCGCGGACTCGCGCGCCTGATCGCCATGCTCCGGGAGGGCGAGGTTGCAGGTATTCTGCCGGACCAGAGCCCGACCGCGACCGGCAGCGCCTTTGCTCCTTTCTTTGGCATCGAGACCCGGACCATGACCCTGGTGTCGAAACTGCTGCAGAAATCCGGGGCCACCCCGCTGATGACCTGGTGCCAACGGCTTCCCGACGGCAGCGGCTTTCACTTGAGGGTGCGCCGCTGTGCCGAGGGCATGGCAGACCCTGACCCGGTCGTTGCCACCACAGCGCTCAACCGCTCGGTCGAGGCCTGTGTGCGCGAGGCACCGGAGCAGTACCAGTGGGAATACAAGCGTTTCCGGCATCGCCCGCCGGGGCAGTCAAACCCCTACCGGGCTTGAATCCGAGCCAATCGCCTGCAACCCCCAGGATGCGGTAAACTCCCGTCTTCACCGGCAACGGTGCAAGCAGACACAGGAACAGGCAATGCCCCCCGAGCATATCGGTGTCGTTATCACCACCTACAACTCTCCCCTGTGGCTGGCAAAAGTCCTGATGGGCTACGAACAGCAGAGCCAGCGCGACTTTACTGCCATCATTGCTGATGACGGCTCCGGCGACGAAACCCGGGACGTTATCGACCGCTTCCGCGAGCGCGGCATCCTGCGTCTGGAGCATGTGTGGCAGGAAGATGAGGGCTTTCGCAAGTGCCGTATCCTGAACCAGGCCATCGCCGAAACCGCCTGCGACTACCTTGTCTTCACCGACGGCGACTGTATCCCCGAACCCAATCTGGTAGCCACCCATCAACGCCTGGCCGAGCCCGGATACTTTCTCTCTGGAGGCTACATCAAGCTGACTTTGCCGGTGTCCGAGAGTCTGACCGAAAACGACATCGCCAGCGGGGTCATTTTCGACCGCGACTGGCTGGTGGCGCGAGGCCAGCCCCGGAGCCACAAGCTGTGGAAACTGCTGCGGGAGCCCTGGAAGCAGACCCTGCTCAACCGCATCACCCCAGCGGCGGCCAGCTGGAACGGCATGAACAGCTCCACCTGGACCCGGGACCTGATCGCGATCAACGGTTTCAATGAGGACATGCAGTACGGCGGCCTGGACCGGGAGCTGGGCGAGCGACTGTGGAACTACGGCCACAAGTCGCGCCAGATCCGCTTCAGCACCGTCTGCCTGCACCTGGACCACGCCCGCGGCTACGCCAAACCGGAAATCTGGGCGAAAAACCGGGCCATACGCAAGGCGGTGAAGCAGAACCGCAGCTGGTGGGCCAGCAACGGGATCGTCAAATCAGCCGCCCCGGGCAGCTGACGGCATGCGCACCCTGGTCATTGTCCACAGCCTGAAGATGGGCGGCATGGAGCGGGCTGCGGTCAATCTCGCCGACGCCTTTGCCGCGGCGGGCCACGACAGCCATCTGCTGGCCTGCCGGCGCCAGCCCCGCACGCTGACGCCGGAACACCCCGGCGTGACCGTGCACTACCACGACCAGCAGCGTGCACTGCTCGCATCCATCGTCGGCATTCCCGTGTTCCTGCTCTCGCGCCTGCTGCTGGGGGTGATCCTGCCGCGATCACACTTCATCTGGGTGGGCTGGCTCAGCGGCTGGCTGTTGCAGCGCCATATTCGCGGACTGGAGCGACAGTTCGGCGTCTTCGACCGCATCATTTTTCGCGGTCTGGGCACGTTCAAGTACTTCTGGTCCTGGCGCGACCCACGCTGCGTGTACGTGCTGGAGAACGTGATCCATCACGACCGCCCCCTCTGGCAGAAAAAACTGAAGTGGCGGCTGGTCTTCGCCGGGCGCCACCTGGTGTGCGTCTCCAGCGGTGTCAGGGACTCTGCCGAGGCAGCATTTGCACTGGGCGATATCAGCCCCGCCAGTCTGCGGGTGATCACCAACCCCTGCCCGATTGCGCAGATCAAGGCGCTGGCTGCGGTGCCGGACCCGGATCTGCCGCAGCAACCCTATATTGTCAATGTCGCCCGCCTGGTGCCACAAAAGGGCCATACACTGCTGCTGGAGGCCTACGCTCTATGTCGACCTGAGCAGTTACTGGTGCTGGTGGGCGACGGCGAACTGCGCTCGGCGCTGGAGGCCAAAGCCGAGAGTCTCGGCATTGGCGACCGGGTGCTGTTTGCGGGGGAGCGCAGCAATCCTTTCTGCTGGATGGCAGCTGCCGATCTGTTGGTGCTGGCGTCTGAATACGAGGGGCTGGGCCTCGTGCTCACCGAGGCCCTGGCCTGCGGCACCCCGATCATGTCCGTGGATTGCCCCGGCGGTGTGCGCGATGTATTCCGAGGCGAGCTCGAGCGCTATCTCTGTCCGCGCAGCGCACAGGACCTGGCCACACTGCTGCGCGCAACCCTCGCCCAGCTGCCGCTGGCGGTCAGGGAGGACTGGCTGGCACCCTTCGAGTCGGGCGCCATTGTCCAGCAATTCCTCGAGCTGCCAGCCACGTGAACGAACCCTGCCCCAGTACCGGCGTCGGGCCCGCGGCCAGGGCCTACCGCTGGCTGCAGTGGCCCTGCCTGCTGGCTATTCTTGTCTTCGCCGCCGCGGACCAGATCCTGCCCCAGGTCGGCCACGTCGCCCAGATTGCTTTCATCCTGCCGGCGCTGGCACTGCTGCTGGCAGGCATACGTCCCCGCCTTCTCAAAGTACCTGCACTCTTCCTGCTGGCAGCGCTGCTGGTGCAGTTCTCAAGCTGGTGGTTCGCACCGGAGCTGCCAGCCTACGCGATTGAAGACTCCCCCAAACTTGACCGCCTCGCACGCTGGATGCTGTTCCTGTTCATGGTGTTCTGGCTGGCTGGCAGGCCGGAAGCGATAAGGTATCTGTGGCTCGGCGCGATCGGGGGTCTGCTGCTGTCACCCTGGGTCACGGGTGGCGGAAATGCCGAGATTATGCGTGGCCTGACAGGCGAGCGGGTGGATTTTGGCCTGCGCAATGCCCAGCACACGGCCATGTTCTTCGGCGCAGCATTTCTCAGCCTGTTTGCGCTATGGCTCTCGCGTATCGCGCAGGAGCCGCTGCCCCGGCTTACCACCGCGCTGATGGCGCTGTTGCTGCTGCTGACCGGGGCCGGCGTCATGATTACCCAGACCCGCGGCGTCTGGCTGGGCACCGCTATCGGTATTGTGGTGATTTCGCTAGTCAAGATGCACATGCTGACCAGGCGCCGGCAGTGGACCACCAGCCGCGGCCTGCCGATTGTGCTGGCCGCCACCGCCCTGCTCGCCCTGGCCATACTGCTCGCGACGCAGCTGTTCGGGAAATTCGAAGAGGGTCGCG
>JBLRXF010000124.1:0-8681 GCA_047920875.1 Haliea sp.
CCATTGGTGCCTTCATAAATCGAGGTAATCCGAACATCGCGCAGATACTGGGCTGCACCTGTTTCCTCAACGTAGCCCATGCCGCCGTGTACCTGCACACCAAGTGAGGTCAGTTCCTGGCCCACTTCCGTCAGCCAGCCCTTGATCACCGGGATCATCAAATCGATACGAAACTGCTGCCGTGCGCGGTCCTCCTCCGGCCCGCGGTGGGCCAGGTCCATGGTCACCGCCTCGGTGTAAACAAAAGCGCGCATGGCCTCGATCAGGGATTTCATGGTCAGCAGCATGCGCCGCACGTCGGGGTGCTGGATGATGGCAACGCCACCCTGAACCCGGTCGCGGGCATAGGCCACGGCTTTCTGGTAGGCGCCCTCGGCGGCGCCCAGGCCCTGTACGCCCACCTTCAGGCGGGCCTCGTTCATCATGGTGAACATGCAGGCCAGGCCGCGGTTCTCCTCACCGACCAGATAGCCGATGGCGCCCTCGTCGTCGCCGAAGGCCATCACGCAGGTAGGGCTGCCGTGGATCCCGAGCTTGTGTTCTGTCGACACCGGGTAGACGTCATTGCGCTCGCCGAGGCTGCCGTCGGCATTGACCAGAAACTTGGGCACCAGGAACAGGGATATCCCGCGGCTGCCCTCGGGCGCGTCCGGCAGCTTGGCCAGCACCAGGTGGATGATGTTGTCGGTGGCGTCGTGATCGCCCCAGGTGATATAGATTTTCTGCCCGTGGATGCGGTAGTGGTCGCCCTCGGGGATGGCGCGGGTTTTCATGACCCCGAGGTCGGAGCCGGCGCCGGATTCGGTCAGGTTCATGGTGCCGGCCCAGTCGCCGGCATGCATTTTCGGCAGGTACAAACGCTTTTGCTCTTCCGTGCCGTGGGCGTGAATGGCCAGGGCGGCACCGCAGCTGAGCATGGGCGCGAGGCCAAAGGCCAGGTTGGCGCTGTTCCACATTTCACAGGCAGCGGTGGCATAAAGCTCCGGCAGGCCCTGGCCGCCGTATTCCGGGTCTGAGGAAATCCCCATCCAGCCGCCGGCACCGAGCTGCTGCAGCGCATCGCCGTAGCCAGGGCTGAGAGTAATGGCGCCGTCAGCACAGGTCGCGGGTTGCTGGTCTCCCACCCGGCGCAGGGGCGCGAGCACGCCGCCGGCAAGCTTGGCGCCTTCGTCCAGCAGCGCGGACGTGAGTTCCGAACCCAGGCCCAGCTCGGCAAAGGCCGGCAGTGCGCCGAGAGTCCCGCCCACATCCAGCAGCTCCTCAATCAGGAAAGTCATGTCTTCAATCGGGGCGCGGTAGGTGCTCATGGCTGGGCGTTTCCTTCTATCTCAACGATGTTTTGGGGCCTGACATTATAGCGGCTGCAGAGGGCGGGCGATGCCCCTGTGGGAGCCTACCGTGTGGGCGATCGCTCGCGGAGCGAGCTCCTACAACACAGCACCTTGTGGGAGCCCACTCTGTGGGCGATCGCTCGCGGAGCGAGCTCCTACAACACAGCACCTTGTGGGAGCCCACTCTGTGGGCGATCGCTCGCGGAGCGAGCTCCTACAGCCAACGGTATCACCTTGGCAATGGTAGCGATCCGAGTATAATTTTCCCAATCTATTGTCTTCATCCCCACCATTTACTAAATGAATAAGGCCAGCCTGTGAAACTGAATCGCATCGACCTCAACCTGCTGGTTTACCTCGACGCCCTGCTGCGGGAGCGCAACGTCACCCAGGCGGCCCAGCAGCTGAACCTGTCCCAGCCCGCCATGAGCAACGGCCTGCGCCGGCTGCGGACCCTGTTCGACGACCCCCTGCTGGTGCGCACCTCCGACGGCATGACGCCCACTGAGCGCGCCCTGGAGCTGGAACCGCTGGTCCGGGACGTGCTGATGAATATCGAACAGGCCGTGCAGCCGCGCACCGCTTTCGAGCCGGAACAGGCCTCGCGAGTGTTCCGCATCATGGCCAGCGACTACGCCGAATCCACCCTGCTGCCCGCCGTGCTGGGCAAGCTGCGGGTGCTGGCGCCGGGACTGACTCTGGACATCATGACCCCATCGGATGTCAGCTTTCTTGACGTCGAGCGCGGCAAGGTGGACATGGTGATCAACCGCTTCGATTCGATGCCCCAATCCTTTCACCAGATCCACCTCTGGAACGACAGTTTCTCCTGCCTGCTGAGCCCCGAAAACCCGGTACTGGAAGATTTCACCCTGGAAAACTACCTGCAGGCCAAGCATATCTGGGTGAGCAAGACCGGCATGGGTGTCGGCGTTGGGGTGGACCCGGACGATGTCCAGCGCCTGGGCTGGGTGGATGCGGCGCTGGCGAAGATCGGCAAAAAGCGGCAGATCCGCGTGTTTACCCGCCACTACCAGGCCGCCATGACCCTGGCCGAGCAAAACGATTTGATCGTCACCCTGCCCACCCGGGCGGCACTGCTCAAGCGCAACAACCCGCGGGTGGTGCTGCGGGAACCGCCGTTGGCGATCCCGCCCCTGCAGCTGAAAATGGCCTGGAGCCCGCTGCTGCAGCACAACCCCGCCAACCGCTGGCTGCGCAAGCTGATTGCGGATACGGCGCGAGAACTGGACAACCAGCCGCCGCTGCCCTGAGGGCAAGGCATTCAGGTCAAGAATGGCCGCGATAAAAACGATAAATTGGCTAAATCTGCGGGCCAGACCGTAGACTACGCTTTTTCCCCGAGGACCGACCATGACCGACCGCATCAGCGAAGGCGGCCTGCGTATCGCCGCCGAATTGCACACCCTGCTGGAGCAGGACATCGCCCCCGGTACCGGGGTGTCAGCCCCGCAGTTCTGGGCAGGCCTGGATGCTATCGTGCATGACCTCGCCCCCCGCAACCGCGAACTGCTGGCGCAACGCGACGCGCTCCAGGCGCAGATAGACGCCTGGCACCGCGCCCACCCAGGCCCCGGCTACAACCGCGCCGCCTACAAGGCCTTTTTGCAGGAGATCGGCTACCTGCTGCCGGAGCCGGCAGATTTCAGCATCAGCACCGAGAACGTGGATGAAGAGATTGCCACGCTTGCCGGACCCCAGCTGGTGGTGCCGGTGATGAACGCCCGCTACGCCCTGAATGCTGCCAATGCGCGCTGGGGCAGCCTCTACGACGCTCTCTACGGCACCGATGTCATCCCCGAAGAGGGCGGCGCAGAACGCGCCGGCGGCTATAACCCCGTGCGCGGCGCGAAGGTCATTGCCTGGGCGCGGGACTTTCTCAACCGCCACTGCCCCCTGTCCACAGGCAACCACAGCCTGGCGCGGGCGTATACAGTGGTGAACGGCAACCTGCAGGTCGTGCTGGACGAGGGCCAGATTACCGGCCTGGCAGACCCAAGCCAGTTCCGTGGCTTCTGCGGCGAACGCAACGCACCCAGCAATATTCTGCTGCGCCACAACGGCCTGCACATCGACATCCAGATCGACCCGCTCAGCCCCATCGGTGCCACCGATGCCGCGGGCGTCAAGGATGTCGCGCTGGAAGCGGCCCTGACCACCATCCAGGACTGCGAGGACTCCATCGCCGCGGTGGACGCCGCCGACAAGGTGGTGGTGTATCGCAACTGGCTGGGCCTGATGCGCGGCGACCTTGAGGATTCCTTCCGCAAGGGCAGCGATACCCTGACCCGGCGCCTGAACCCGGACCGGGTGTTCACCGGCGCCGACGGCAGCGAGCTGGTACTGCCCGGGCGCAGCCTGATGTTCGTGCGCAACGTGGGCCACCTGATGAGCAACGACGCCATTCTCGACCGGGATGGCAATGAAATTCCGGAAGGGATCATGGACGGCATGTTCACCACCATGATTGCGCTCCATGACCTGCGCGGTGGCGGCCCCCTGCACAACTCCCGCCGCGGCAGCGTCTATATCGTCAAACCGAAGATGCACGGTCCGGAGGAAGTGGGCTTTACCTGTGAACTGTTCGACCGTATTGAGAACGCTCTGGGGCTTACGCGCAACACCATCAAGCTCGGGATCATGGACGAAGAGCGGCGCACCACGGTCAATCTCAAGGCCTGCATCGAGCGCGCCCGGGAGCGGGTGGTGTTCATCAACACCGGCTTCCTCGACCGCACCGGCGACGAAATCCACACCAGCATGGAAGCCGGCGCCATGACGCCGAAGGGCGCGATGAAACAGGAGCCCTGGATCAACGCCTATGAGGATTGGAACGTGGATATCGGCCTGGCCTGCGGCCTGCAGGGCCGGGCCCAGATCGGCAAGGGCATGTGGGCGATGCCGGATCTGATGGCGGACATGCTCGCGGCCAAGAGCGGCCACCCCCGCGCCGGCGCCAGCACCGCCTGGGTGCCCTCACCCACGGCGGCCACCCTGCACGCCACCCACTACCATGAGATCAACGTGGCGGCGCGGCAGGAAGAACTGAAGTCGCGTCCGCGGGCCTCCCTGGACGACATTCTCAGTATTCCGTTGAAGGGCGCAGAAGGTCTGAGCGCCCAGGATATCCAGCGCGAACTGGACAACAACGCCCAGGGCATACTCGGCTACGTAGTGCGCTGGATCGACCAGGGCGTGGGCTGCTCCAAGGTGCCGGACATCAACGATATCGGGCTGATGGAGGACCGCGCCACCCTGCGCATTTCCAGCCAGCACATCGCCAACTGGCTGCGCCATGGTGTGTGCAGCGAAGCGCAGGTAGTGGAGACTCTAGAGCGGATGGCCGCAGTGGTAGACGAGCAGAATGCCGGTGACCCGGCCTACCGCAACATGGCGCCGAACTTCAGCGACAGCGTGGCCTTTCAGGCGGCGTTGGATCTGGTGCTGAAAGGCTGCGAACAGCCCAGTGGCTATACCGAACCGGTGCTGCATGCCCGGCGGCGGGAGGCGAAGGCCAGGCACGGCTGCTGAGGCGGAGACGAACCCGCGATCCCCAACACCAAAAAATCGCCCGCGGAGCGGGCTCCTACAAGCAACGCACCACCCTGTGGGAGCCCGCTGGCCCAGGCCACCTTCTCTGGCCGCTGCGCGGCCATTCACCTTGTCCGCGGGCGATCAATCACGTGCGCGCCAACGCTGCCAGGGGCTCCACGTACGCATGCCCCAGGGCCTCTGCCACTGCAGGATGGGTGATCATACCCGCGCAACGCATTGAACTCGTCCGAAGTTCCTGGCCATCCATTGACATCAGCTGAAAGTCATCACTTCCTCCGCTGGCGCCAGGATTTCCGCGGAAACCCCGTTCAGGCGAATATCAAAGCAGCCCCGATGCAGCTGCCGATGATGGAATCGGCATAGCGTCACCAGGTTATCCAGCCGCGTCTCGCCTCCCTCGGCCCAGTGCTGGATATGATGGGCATCCACATACTCCGATTCCTGGCAGCCCGGATACTGGCAGACCCCGTCCCGCTCGCGCAGGGCACGACGGATGCGTTCCGGCACGATCCTGGATTTCCTGCCCACGTTCAGAACCTTGCCGGCCTCATCCTCCAGCACGGTCACCAGTGATGCATCGCAGCTCAGCCGCCGCGCCGTGGCTGGCGACAGCCACGGTTTATCCTCGAAATGGGCCCGCCCGTGTGTGCAACACACCCCCGATCGCTGCTCGCGCAGGGTATTGATATCCACATGCAGCACCACCTGGCAGCGCTCTGAGCCTTTCAGGCCCTGCAGACCCCGATAATCCGGACCCGAGGCTAGAAAGTGCTCCATCACGGACACCAGCGCATCGGCCCGGACCTGGTTCATATGCTGAGAGAAGGTTTCAGCGGAAATTTTTTCCTCCGCGCGGGCGTAAGCAAGAAGGTCAGGCAGGGTTTCTGCGGAAATTTTTTCTGAACTCTCTTCGGAGCTTGAATCGCTGGGGTCAGTGTCTGGGCAACGCGTGCCTTCCGCAACCGCGTCTGACTTTGCGCCCCGCCGTTCCAAAAGCTTCTGCGCCACCGCCTGCATGCGCTCCTTCTGCCTGGCCTGCCACGCTTCCTGGCGCTCTTCTGCCAGCGGCCGGGCCACAGCCTGCAGCGCCTTCATGACCAGCTGCCCCTGCTCCGGCGGCAGCTTGGCATGAATAATCCACATGCCGTCTTAGTCCTGGAACCAGTAGAGCTCCCGAGCCAACTCGTACAGGGCTTCGGTATCCGGCGATGGTGCGGCCCCATGCCGGGCGGCATCATCCGCACCACCGGCTGCGACCTCAGCCGCCAATCCAGCAGCGATATGCTCCGCCTCGTCAGCCGAACCGCCCGCTGCCGCGATCTCATCGGGCCCCCAGTCCAGCAATCCCGCCAACACTGGATCCGCAACGGGCTCATACCGGCTCACCAGCCGCTCCAGATGCCCGGCGCTGTTCTCCTGCGCCAGGTGCACCATAAAGCCCTCGTTCTCAGAGGTGGCCACGCGGGTGATGGCGCGCACTTTGGAATAGGAGAGTTCGCCCTCGGAAAAGGCCTCATTGACCTCCGGCAGCACTTCCAGCTGCCGCGCCACCCGCACCTTCTCCCGGGCAGCGCCCAGGGTGATTCCGCAGTGGGCTACCAGCCAGTGAGCGCAGGAGCGGAACGTGCCCTGCTCGCGCCAGCCGCCGCAGCGGTCAAACTCCGCAATCAGCCGCAGCAGCCGGTGATTGGCGGCATTCATCTGCGCCGAGAGTAGGGTAATTGCCTGCCCCAGCTGGGCCCCGCTCAGCCGCTGGGGCCAGTCTTCCACAATCGCCGGCATGCCCATGACAAAGCCTCACCACTGGATGGATAACCAGTATTTTAGCCAAGCCGCACCGCCACCCCAAGAAGCGCGTTCCATCAAATTCGGCCACCCTGCAAACAAAGGCAAAGGCAGCACGAGGCGTCGGCAAAAGACTGGCGTTGAACCTTGCCTGATTACCGGTTAATGCCGTCCATTCCCAGACACGCCAAAATCCAGCAACCGCCCCGCCATCCCCAGCAACAGCGCATTCAGTGCTGCTTTTACCCGGAAATAGTCCGCCCCCAACGCAGGCGCCGCCGCCGGGTCCGGCTGTTGCAGGTAGAGACCGCGATTCACTTCCACCATGATCGCCGCAACCCGAGGGTCCGCCGCATAGACCGCGGGCACCAGGCAGCCGGCATAGGGAAAATCCACCGCGACCGATAAGCCCTGGCGGGCACACCAGTCCAGGGCATAGTCCAGCAGCCAGCCCGGCGTGTTGGCACCGGTGCCCAGGCAGATGTCCGGCCGCTCGCACCCGGCGTCGTCTTCATTGGCCAATGGTCGCGCGGGAAAACTGTGGGCATCCACCAGCAGGCAGGCCCCGTGGCGCTGCAGGCTACCGAGCACGTCCAGCTCCAGCTTCAGGTGCCAGGGACGATACCAGTGATCCAGCCACTGCCGACGCTGCTCTGGCGCAAGCTCCGGGCTCAAGGGCAATCACAGGCACGTAGGTACCGGCATGGGGAGCGTGAACAACGAGGGGGAGAAACGGAGAAACGCCGCGAACGGCAGGCAATACTGTCATGGGCCACCTCTTTAGTGCTTTGCGAAATGCGGGCGCACAAGCTGGATATCAAATGCCCGGTTCGTCACGTGAACCACTCGAGCGCGCAGGATAGCGGATTGGTGTCGCTGGTCAAGCGCGCTTGGTCAAGAACGCTATCGCGTCCGCCAAGGCCTTTATCGGATAATTTACGAGATCGGTGACGCGGTGGTGACCGTGACGGTGGTCAAAGTGGGACACCGTCGCCATGTTTAACGGTGAACAGGCCGCCCGGATTAAAACGGAATATCGTCATCCCCGGGACCCGGGTCGCCGTCATGGCTGGGCATGCCCTGGTAGCCGCCGTACTCCGACGCCGGCGCAACTGAGGCATCGGCAGCGGTAATCTTCCAGCCCTGCAGGTTGTTGAAATAGCGGCCATTGTATTCACGGCCGCGAATATCGAAGGTGACCGTCACTTCCTGCCCCGCCTGCAGGCCATCCAGCAGGGCGGCCTTGTCCTGCACGAATTCCAGGTTGATGTCCTGCGGGTACTTGCCGTCTTCAACGGTAACCACCATCTCGCGCTTGGTAAAGCCGCTGCCGAAGGTTTGCGGTTCCTGAATGAGCTTGATTTTGCCGGTTAGATCGTAGGCCACGCGGCGGGTCTCCTTGTGTAGTAGTTGCGCGGGCAAACGGCCCACGCCAGGGCACTCAGCGCTTGGGAGCCAGTTGCTCCACCACCAGCACCACCCATTTGTCCAGGGCAGGCTTGAGCGCATCGAGTGTTATCCGAGTGTCTTCGTTGTCGTCACGGCCAATGCCGTCGCCCACCAACGGGTGCAGGGATTCGCGAAGCACCTGCCCGGAGCCGCCCTGAGTCACACGCATTTCCAGCACAGCCGTGGCATCCATGGCCTTGCCCATGGTTGCATCCTTGACCCTTCCGGTCACCATGCGCATGGGCACCAGATCCAGCGGCGTCTTGCCCTCCACCTTGGAGCCCAGCGCCGTCAAGGCCACCTCAAGCGAGACATCGGCCTCGGATTGCTCGTCCACCACGGTCGTGTAAACCGCGAGCTGGGAGCGCAGCTGCTGCTCGGTATAGGTCAGCACTGAGCCAATCAAGGCATCGTCGATGTCGGGAAAACGGGCGTCCGCGGGGAACCGGGCCACCGGGGCCACATACACCGCCGGACTCCTGAGCTCCGCAGCATCCTTCGCAACAAAGCCGAGATACCGCGCACGTATGGGGCCCTGCT
>JBLRXF010000125.1:0-8639 GCA_047920875.1 Haliea sp.
CAAAGTAAAGGCTGGCCCTGTGGCTTACCTCACGACAATTCAGCACTCTCCGGTCTCCTGATAGTGATTGACCAGCTTGAACAACTCGGTCCTCGCCCGGTGCAACAGCACCCTGGCGTTGGATGCGGATATGTCGAGCATGTTACAGATTTCATCGAATGACAGTTCATTACTGTCGCGCATCTCAAGCACCGCGCGCTGGTTGCCGGACATACGCTCAAGCAGCTTGTCGAGGCAGTGCATTAGGTCCACTTCCATCAACAGCCCCTCGGGGGAGTCCATGGACCAGGTGACAGGTGGCGTGCTCCAGCGCCCATCCTCGCGAAAGCAGTCGTCAAGTGCATTCCCAGAGCCGGAGTCGCCCGCCTGGTCTTCCAGGAACACCTCCCTCTTGCGTGAACGCAGCTGCATCCGGGCCTCGTTGATGACAATCTTGCTCAGCCAGGTCCTTATCGCTGCGCGACCTTCAAAGCTATCTATCGCGCGGTAAGCCTTGAGCCAGGCGTTCTGAACCACCTCCTCCGCCTCGCTGACGCCCACAATCGGCACAGCCAGGGCTATCAGGGCCCGGTGGTGATCGCGTACCAGGGAGGCAAAGTACGCGTCGGCAGCAGCCTTCCCGGAGCCGTTGTCACTATCATTCCCCACTACCCGATCTCCCTGCATAACCTATCTGCCAAGGCCCAATAAACATGTCCGCGCTCCCGGTTTCGTGGACCTGCAATGTAACATCTGCACACTTGGCGCATCTACAGGCGGACAAGCATGGAATCGGACCGGATATGCGCAAGAGCACTCTCCCCAAGCTCCGGCCCAGAGGCTGGCTGACGGTGGGCTCTGCCCTCTGCTTGCTGGTATTACTGGCCCTGTTCAGCCACCAGACAGTTCAGCAAAGCCGCGACAACGTCATGTACCTTGCAGATGACGATCTCCCTTTGCTGACCAACATCCAGCAGCTCAACGTGCAGTTGCTCAAGATTCAGGTCATCCTATACAACTATTACCTCACTGCCGACAGCGACCTCTTTTCCGAGCAGTTCCCGGCGGGGTTTGACACGCTTTCAAGCACCTATGGGGCCATCGAAGAGGAAATTCCCGAAGCGCCGGGATTGTCGTCAATAGGTTCCCTGATCCACTCCTTGCTCGCTATTTCCGCGAGCCTGGATACCGTCATGCGGAAATCGCCTGTCGATTGGGACCAGTCTCGGAGTATCCTCGCCGAGATGGACCCGGTGATTCAGCAAATGGATGCTGACAGTGTGCAGCTGGGCAATTGGATTGGCCACCGCATAACAACGGCCTCCAGGGAGTCATTGCAGAAAATTGAAACCACCCTGCTCCTGATTTCAGCGATGGGGCTCGCGTCGCTGCTGGCTGCTGCCATCATGGTATGGGTCAATGCACGGCGCCTGGCTGCAATGGAAGAGCAGCACAGGTTGGCGAGCTTCCCGGAACAGAACCCACGGCCTGTGCTTGCCCTCAACCGCGATGGTACCGTGACTTACACCAACGGCGGCGCTGCAGCCATGGCCGGCGAGGTCTTCGGTGTGGCTGTAAATCAGCTCCTGCCAGCCAATCTGGTGGAGCTTCTGTCCAGGGCAAAGGCGACCGGCAAATTTGTCACCCAGGATTACAGCCTGGCCGACCGCTACCTCCACATCGGCCTGCACTGGCTGGAAAGATGGCAAGAATATCACTTGTTCCTGGAGAACATCACCGAACGAAAACTGGCGCTGCAAAAGCTGGAGTACCTGGCATTCCATGACGAATTGACCGGGCTTCCCAACCGCGCCGCGTTCTACCGCGATCTGCATGAACAAGCGGCCACCGCAGCCGGTCTGGAACAGATTGCCCTCCTGAAAATCAACCACTTTCAGGAGGTTATCAACCGCGGTGGGCATAGTCTGGGGGACGCCTCGGTCAGAGCGGTCGTCGCGCGACTGGTAGCTACGATTCTGGCAACACCTGAGCCAAGGCCAACCCTCTACCGATTCGACGGCAACCTGCTGGGAATGATCTACGCGGACGACCCGGATAAACTGAGAATACCGGGGACTCTCTCGGCCGCGCTGCATGAACCCTGCCACGCCGCTGGGCACGAACTCTACCTTTCGCTCAGCATCGGTATCACTGAGCTCACTGGCAGCGCCGGGATGAATGGGCACGAGGTCGAGGAGGCACTGCGCAGGGCGGATCTGGCGATGAACCAGGCCAAGGAACTTGGCGGCAACGGGATCGTGGCGTTTGACCGCGACCTTGAGCTGCGCCATCAATATCGCCAGGCGATGAAGAAGGGGCTTGAGAGTGCGCTTGCCAGGTCCGAGCTCTACCTTTGCTACCAGCCGCAGATGCAACTCGAAAGTGGAATCATAACGGGCGCCGAGGCCCTGGTGCGATGGCGGCACTACGAATTGGGCCAGGTCTCACCTGCGGATTTTATTCCCGTCGCCGAGGATGACGGGCTCATCGTGGAGATCGGTGCATGGATCATGGTGCAGGCCTGCCGCGACTGCGCGCAATGGTCACGGCATTACGGCCAGCCCGTCGGAGTTTCCGTGAACGTGTCGGCGCGCCAAATGCTGCACAGCAATCTGCGGCTGACCGTTGAACGCGCCCTGAATGAATCCGGGCTGCCGCCGTCTCTGCTGGAGTTGGAGATAACGGAGAGCGTCGCCATTGGTGCCCTCGAATCTGTCGCCAGCCAGCTGGAAGCGCTGGTCTCCATGGGTATATCGATCTCCCTGGATGACTTCGGCACGGGCTATTCCTCACTCAGCTATCTCAACCAGCTCCCCGTCAATAAACTCAAGATAGACCAGTCGTTTATCAAAGGGCTTCCGCAAGACAACGTCCAGGTGTCTTCCGTGAAGGCGATTATCGGCCTGGCACAGAACCTTGGGCTGGGTACCGTGGCAGAAGGCATCGAAACCAAAGCCCAGTCTGACTGTCTTGCAGCGCTGGGTTGTGACACGATCCAGGGCTACTGGCTGGGGGAGCCCATGGCAGACCTCCCCTTCAAGCAATTTCTGTCCAGCCGCCGTGTGGCGCTCGTAAGGGAGAAGACCTCGTGAAGAAGAACGCAAGCCCGTCTGTCAGCGACCTGCTCGATATGGCAACCGCGCCGGGCACAGCGCTGCGTGCCCTCAAGCTGGCACTGGTCGTAGGTACGCTGCTCACCATGATCAATCAGGGCGACGTCCTGCTCCGGGGACTGGCCCCGGACTGGCTCAAGCTGGTGCTGACCTACCTGGTGCCCTACGGGGTCTCCACCTGGACCAGCATCGCCAAGGATCTTGAACAGAGAGCCCGCCAGGATTCCTGACCGGGAAATTATTCGCACTGGAAACATTTATTGGAGTCACCCATGCAAACCACGTTAATGCTCGGACCGATCCTCGCATCTGGCATTGGGTCCAGATGACTATCAACCCGTGAACTGCAGCCGAGTTCGCTGATAGAGATGACCACAACTCGCGCAACGACCCTCCTGCTAATTCTGGTCCTGAGCATTTTTCCTGTCACATTCGCAGAGAGTAGCGGCGAGGTTTCACACCTCCGGTTTCACTGGGAAGGCACCTTCACGGACAGCGAGCAGCGCAAGCTGAGGCTCTGGATCGAGGAGACCCATGGTGCGCTGGAAGCATTGGTGGGAGTTTTACCCTTCGAGCTGCATGTGCACTTTCATCGTCGCGACGGTGCCCGGGAGCCGGTGCCCTGGGCCCATACACGGCGCTCACGCCGACAGAGCGTACACTTTTACGTTGACCCAAAATTTTCTTCAGATGCCTTGCGCCGCGACTGGACTGCATCACACGAACTCAGCCACCTGGTGCTGCCCTATCTCGGCTCCGAGCACATCTGGTTCGCCGAGGGATTCGCGAGCTACATGCAGTATCAGGTCATGCAATCTGCCGGAATACTGTCTGCATCCGAAGTTGAACAGAGCTATAGGCGAAAAATTGAGCGTGCCGAACGCAGCTATTCCTATGCCGGCAAGCCCTTTACGCAAGCCGCAGCGGCACTGCGCACCGAAGGCAACTACCCAACGCTGTACTGGGGCGGGGCAATATACTTCCTGCGGGTAGACCGGGCATTACAGATCTCATCCGGGAAGTCCCTGATCAAGGTATTGGGTGAATACCTGGCGCGCTGCCGGCAGAGACAGAGTGACCTCGCACAGCTGATCGGAGAACTGGATCAACTGGCTTCAGCGGATGTGTTCAGCCACCATCTCCGGAAGTTCCAAACTAAGAAGGGCCTCCCGCGTTACCGGGACGTCCAGCCAGGACCAACGCCATTTCATCCTGATTAACGCCAGAATCCACCGGACAACTATTTGCGCGACGAATTGGAACCCGCCCGGTTTCGTCAATGATTACGGGGCAGATAATGAGGTCTACGCTGCAGTGCCTCACAGTACGCTATCAAGCACCGTCTGCGAACAATACCTTCACAATGCCGCCACGCAGGAGACCGGCATAGAGCACGGTTTTCTCATTTTCCAGTACCGCGAGAAGACTCCAGGCGCCGCCAAACAGGCCCGGCTCGTCCAGCACATGCATGCTCCAGCTCCTGCCGCCATCACGGGATACTTCCAGCACAAACGGTTGCGGATTGTCGAAATCCTTGACCCAGCTTGCAGTGTAAATAACGTCGGAGTCCTGCGGATCCAGGATCGCTTGGAAATAAAAGCGGAAGTCCACGTCACCCAACGGTGCCGTCCAGGATTCACCATTGTCCAGCGTCAGGAGAATGCCTCCCTCGCCTGAGGCAATGACGCGATCGGGATTCAGGGGATCCAGGGTGATTCCCTCTATCGTCGCAGGCGATGGCAGCAAGAAGCCTGAGAACTCGGTGGTCACTCCGCTCGCGAGATCGACGCTTCGCAATACCATCTGCTCAATCGCATTTTGGCCACCATACCAAATCTGCCCATTGCCGCGATTGAGTGCAAGTGCCGATTTGGGCTGAGACAAGGTGTCCCATGCGCCGGAAATCAGTGCCCAGCTGCGCCCGGTGTCTTCGGATACCGCCAGGGCGTCTTGGCCGGTGGCATACAAGCGCTGGTTTTCGGCGTCATAGAGCAACGCCCATACGCCGATATTTTCCTCGAAACCACCGCCGAAATCATTGTCCAAGGGCAGCCAGTTCGCCCCGCCATTAACCGACTCGAACAGTCTTGGATCACTGAAGCGTTGTGGATCCGGATCGAAAACCGCAGCGGCAATCAGATGCTGATCGTCGATAATCGCGACATCCTGTAGCCGATGGTTTTCCAAACCGATCAGCTGCCAGTTGTCTCCGTCAACGCCTTTGGCGTAGAGACCGTTGTCGGTCGCGGCAAAGAGGCGGTCGCCCTGTTGGTAGAGGCGGGAAATGGTCAGGCCGTCCAGCCCTTCCCGCCGGAACTCCACCGTCTGCGGCGGCGGTGGCATGACTTCGGGTGGCTCTTGCGGAGCGGGCGCTACACCGCCACTGCCTCCACCTCCACCGCAAGCTGATAGCAAGACGATCGCCAGGAAGGACCCCAGAAGCAAACGCAATAAGCAGTATATTAACTCACCCTCAAATGCGCGCCAGGGAAGGTCCGCGCTATCGAAACTTGCCAATTCCGTCCGAGGACAATGCATTATTCCAGACTCAATAGCACATGCAGTAAATTGTCCTGAAAAGTGATGTTCCCGGTCAGTACGTCGTGCCGTTCGCAGATGAAGAAAACGCTGGAAACTCCAAAGTTGATGTACCGATGTCGTGGTGCTCCAGGATGCAGTACGTCGCGTGAGAGTAACGATGCCTTGGTGACTGTGCCATCGCCAGGCTCCAGCATGAGCGATTCGTAATCCACACCAGGTACGGGATTGCTTATCTGGCTGGGGTAAAGCCGGAGCACCGACTCCTGATGCACTTCCTCTACGACCACCCGCGCCGGCGTCAACGCGCAGTCGCCGCCGAAAATTACCGGGGTAATCCCTCCCGCTGGCTCCGGCACAGTCAAGGACCAGGAAAAACGTCGCGCACGTTCCAGTTGTATAGCGAAGAAGGCTTGCAGTGTCTGCAAATAGATATCGACCTCTACAGGCGTCATGGTTGCCCGGAGCCGGCGTTGCAGGCTGGGGCTCCAGGGGCCAAGCTCAAACCGCTGCCAGATGCGTGCGTCGAACTGATCACGCTCGAGATGCTGGCCATTAGTAGTAAACAGCCAGCGATTCAATGCATGTGGGAACAACTGGTAAATGGCGGGCATAGTCATGATCACCTCCGGCTGCACCCGACGAAGTCCGAAGGCGCGACCCTCGATCAGAGAATGCATCGACTCCACCGAGCCAAGATTCGGCGTGCCCACCAGTATCATTCGATGCAGTTTGACCGCCCCTTCGTGCGTAACCGGAAAATCGTTACCATTCAGAAGGTCGACCGTACCGTAGCGTGCATAATAGCGGGCAACAAGCCCTCCCATGGAATGCGCCAGGACGTCCACTTTCAGATCCGGGCTGCCGTGATCCAGGCGCACTTGCTCGATCATTGTGTCCAGAGCGTGGACTGTCTCCATCGCATCCTTGCGCCAGTCGTAGGACAGTATGTAAAAGCGCGGCCGACTATCGGTAACCGCTTCCCCGGGTACGCCGAGGACGTAGCCACCCGCATCTTCCAGCACAGTGATAATTTGCTGGTAGTACCGGCGCCCCGCTGCGCTGGCGAATATGCCCGCGGGGACGACACCATCGTCTTCTACAGACAGTTGCGAGGGGTCTATTGCAAGCGCCAGTTCATCATAATCTGATGTGAGTAGTGACCAGACTGAGCCTGGCCATAGCTCACGCCCCTCGCCATTTTCCAACCTTGTGCCCAGGACCCCGGGCACGATGATGAGCGGTGGCTGTGCCGGATTTCCGCGAGCGCTGTAGTAGAGTCGCTGCAGATCGGGGCGGGAGGGTGTAAGCGAGCAGGCAAGCATCGAGACCGCCAACAGACAGCCTATCGAGACTCTCCATGCCAGGCCCGTGCATCTGCGACCAGGAGCCATGAGAACTCGACCCGGCCCCGCCTAGATTGACACTGCCCAGTCGGGCAACCACGACAGGGCCCAGGCCTCCAGCCACTTGTCCCACCCTGTCAGCACGAGCACGCCCATCAACAGCAGCACACCGCCCAACAGCTTCTTGCCGTTGCCGGCCCGCTGGATGACTCCGGGGCTCACGCGGCGCAGCAACCGGGTCGACGCCATAGCCACAATCACCAGGCCGGATGTGGTTCCCACCCCGAAGATGAACATCACCACAAACGCGGCCACCATATCCTGCCCCAGCGAAGCCAGCGCAACGGCAGCCCCGAGAGTCGGGCCGATACAAGGCAGCCAGACGAAGCCCACCAAGGCGCCAGCAGCGAACTGTCCGCCGGACGAGATGCCAACACTGGTGCTGGTATCAAACCGGCTGGTGAGACGAGAGAGCTGATAACTGACCTTATCGCCCAGGCGCTGCGAGAGTAAAGGCAGGGCAACCAGGATCAACGCGATCGCGGCGAAGTCTCTCAGGACCTCGAGTCCCAGACCAATATTCAACAGCAAAAAGGTCAGAACAGAGCCCGCCAGGGCGAATGAAAGACTCAATCCCAGAGCCAGGTAGAGTGGCCCGAACCTGCCACTAACGGCCGCTGAGCTCATCACCATTGGCACCAGGGGCCAGACGCAAGGGGACATGATACTGAGCAGGCCGGCGAGGTAGGCAAGCGGATAAGATGCCAGATCAATGCTCACAGTCGTAAAGCTGCGGCATCCAGCTGCTCGTAGATCCGGTCGCTATCGGTCTCGGCAACGCTGAACCAGACCTGTTCGCTGCCATGATACAGCAGGAAAGTGGATTGACGGGGTGCGCGAAAGTGCTTTACCCACTCCTTCTGTTCATCAAAATCTACAACCAGGATATGCAGTTGTGTTTCTGGCCGATCACGTTGGTAACTGGCAAGAATTTTCTCCTGCCTGGCACAAGTGGGGCACCACTTGGCCCAGACATCGATCAGCACCAGCGCCTCTTCCTCCTGCAGTTGGCTGAACCGTTCAGGAGAAAAGGCTTCTCGCTCACTGGCCCAGCCGGACCATGCGACCATGAACAAGAAAAAAGCGGCAGTAGACAGCAAAGCCTGTCTCATCGAAAACCTCTCTGGGACGACAACAAAACGATTGGATGTTGCACCCGCCGATTTGTTACACGCAACACGAGGATTACGAGGATTTTCGACCCTGCAGCCAATGCCCGATCGGGGACTTGCCGGCGTAAGCCTCTCGCCACATCAAATCGACAGCGCCCGCCGACCTGAACAACCGGTCCAGTTGCTGCCGCCCATCTTCGTCCAGGGTCGCGGCCAGCATTGCTTTCAGGCGCAGATACTGCGCTTTCAGCAGGCTCTCAACATCGTCCACCATGCGCAGTAAATCGGTGAGGCTGGACTCCAGCCTGAGCGCAGGAATCCGCCGCAACGCACTCAGCAGGCTGTCTACCAGACTATGGTCGGAGGCACCCTCATAGCGCGCCTCTAGCACCTGGAGCGAACGGCCAAAACGCTGGATCTCGTGTCTGGCCTGCGCCAGGGCGGGTTCAGCCGCTGACGGGTGTGCCCGCTCCTGTGTCTGGGCATGAAAG
>JBLRXF010000126.1:0-8585 GCA_047920875.1 Haliea sp.
CGGGGGAGCTGGTCAGGCTCACCCACGAGGACATTGCCATACGTCGTACAGACTCCCGCGCGGGCGAAGTGGTTGTGCACTTTCCCCGTTCGGGCTATCGCGTGGAGAAAAGTAAATGAGCCGTTTGCACTGGATGTTGGCCGCACTGATGGCGGTCGGCAGTACGTTTGCCGGCGCCGAAGCCGAAACCGCCGGGGAGCGCGATGGCGCCACCCTCTATCAGCAATACTGTGCCAGCTGCCATGAGGGCGGAGTCGCCAAGGCGCCCCAGTACAGCCTGCTGGAAATCATGCCGCCCAGCTCCATCCTGCGGGCGATGCAGGGCGGAGTCATGCAAACCCAGGCGGCGGACATGACCGCGATGGAGCAGCAGCGGCTCGCGGAGTATCTGTCCGGGCAGAGCCTGGCGGAAGCGGATATGCAGAGTGCGGCCCCGATGTGCAGCGCCGAGCGGTCCCGGTTCGACTTCGCCGCACGCCCGGATACCCGCGGCTGGGGCGTCAACCCCGGTAATCACCGGTTCTACGATCGCGAGCTTGCGGGAATGGGCGCGGCGGATCTCGACAAGATGGAGCTGAAGTGGGCCTTTGCCTTCCCGGGTGCCCTGCGCGCGCGGTCCCAGCCCGCCATGGCCGGTGGCGCGCTGTATGTCGGTAGCCAGGACGGTACCGTGTATGCCCTGGATCGGGAGACTGGCTGCATCCGCTGGCGCTTCGCCACGGTTGCCGAAGTGCGCAATGGCATCGTCGTGGCGGACTGGGAGGAGGACGCCACGGCGTTGCCGCTGCTGTATTTCGGCGACCTCGTGGGCAATGTCTACGCGCTGAATGCGGTGACCGGCGATCTGGTCTGGCGCGACCGGCCCGACGATCATCCCAGCCTGACCCTGACGGCGTCTCCAGCCCTGCACGGTGACCGTTTGTACGTGCCACTGTCCTCCCTGGAAGTGACGGCGGCGGCAGATCCCGGCTATGCCTGCTGCACGTTCCGTGGTGGTGTGGCGGTTTACGATGCCCGCAGTGGAGAAAAACTGCACATCAGTTACACCATCGCGGAGAAGCCAGTCGTGGTGGGCAAGAACGCCGTGGGCACTGATCGTATTGCCCCCTCTGGCTCACCGGTATGGAACACACCGGCGCTGGATCCTGCTCGCGGTGTCATGTACGTCGGTACCGGCGAGAATTATTCCTCCCCCGCCAACGACACCAGCGACGCGATCCTCGCGCTCAGCCTGAAGGATGGCGCCATCGTCTGGAGTCAGCAGATGACTGAGGGTGATGCCTGGAACATGGGCTGTGAAACCGAGGACCGCATTAACTGTCCGCCGGAAGATGGCCCCGATTATGATTTCGGCGCGGCGACCATCCTGACAACCACCTCGGATGGACGCGACCTGGTACTGGCGGGGCAGAAGTCCGGGGAAATCTTTGCCCTGGACCCTGACAAGGGTGGCGAGATCGTCTGGCGCAAGAAGCTTGGACGCGGCGGTATCCAGGGTGGCGTTCACTTTGGCATGGCCGTGGATGGCGATGTACTGTACGTGCCCATGTCGGATTTTGACGGCGGTCCGCGCTGGCCAGGGGAGATGTTCCCTGGCATGTTCGCAGTCGACATCCGCACCGGCGAGCAGCTGTGGTTCAACCGCAACCCGGATATCTGCGAAGGCCGCGAATTCTGTCAGCCGGGGCTGTCGGCTGCGGCTTCGGCTATCGAGGGCGCAGTGGTTGCCGGAGCCATGGACGGGGTACTGCGTGCCTACGACAAGCGCGACGGCAAGGTGCTGTGGTCTTTTGACAGCGTCCGCGAGTTCCAGACCACCGATGGTGGCACTGCCCGTGGCGGCTCCTTTGGCGGCGCGGCGGGACCGGTATTCAGTGACGGCATGATGTTCGTCAATTCCGGTTACGGGATTTACTTCCACATGCCGGGGAATGTGCTGCTGGCCTTTGGGCCCCGGGAGTAACGGGGGTCGAATAACAGGGGGACAGGTCTCGCCAGCGAGACCTGTCCCCCTTGGTGCCCCCAACCTGGCTTGACTCTCTCCGAAAATTCCCTACACTTGCTAGACGCAAACAAGCGAATGCGGTTACCATGGTGTGGCCGCAGTATGCTGCGCGTGTTTTAACCATAACAATGGCACGAGGAAGATAGGATGGCTGACGACAGCGCGATGCTGGTGGCCCTGGTGGCACGCATTGAGGAACTGGAGAGCCGGCAGGCGATTATCGATCTGACATCGGATTACTGTCACGGTTTCGACAAGCGCGATTTCGACCGCTTCCTGGCAATCTGGAGTGAGGACTGCGTGTGGAACATCGGTCCGCCCTTCGGGTCTTTCAGCGGCCACGATGGTATCCGCAAGGCAGTGCTGGAGATTCTCTGGCCGGCCTGGCAGGAATCGCATCACCTCTCCACCAATCACGTCATTCGCTTTGTCGATGCTGACAACGCCAGCTGTGTCTGTGACGTTGACTGCGTGGGTACGCTGACCGGCGATACCGACTGTCAGATCGTTGGGGCAACCTATACAGACACGGTAAGGCGCAGAGACGGGCGTTGGAGAATAGTCCAGCGTGACGTCAAGATTCACTATTTCAACCCGATACTCGGTGTCCCCCTGCAGGCACCGCAGGGCTGAAAGAAGCCCTGGCAAGCAACTGAAAACCGCAAATAACTATTAACAATATCGTCGAGGAGACGTCCCATGAAAACACAACGCAACATCATGTTTGCCGCCATCGCGGCGGCCTCGGTCGGCCTCTCGGCTCCGACCGTGGTCAGTGCCCAGGCAGGTATGCTGGAAGAAATTACCGTTACTGCGCGCAAGCGCGAGGAAAGCATGCAGGACGTCGGCCTTGCGGTCAGCGCCCTCAGCGAGACAGAAATCCAGCGCCAGTTTGCGCGCGATATCCAGGACCTCGCCAACATTGCCCCCAACGTCATCATCGATGATACCGGCCAGGGCCCCGGCGGTACCGCGGCGATTTACGTCCGTGGCGTAGGCATCGCGGATCTGGAAAAGAACTTTGACCCGGCGGTCGGCGTCAGCGTCGATGGCGTGTTCATCGGTTCCACGGCCGGCGCCCTGATGCGCGGGATCGACATCGCCAGCGTGGAAGTGTTGCGCGGCCCCCAGGGTACCCTGTTCGGGCGCAATACCGTGGGTGGTATCATCAACATCACCCGCACCCAGCCCACCGGTGAACTCGGCGGCCGCTTCCGTGCCGGCGTCGAGAACTACGATACCTGGTACCTGGATGGCCTGTTCAACTTTGCCGTTACCGATGACCTCGCGGTCAAGCTGACGGCGTCCAAGCGCGACCAGGGTGAGGGTTATTACGATAACGTCACCCGTCGCGGTGACCAGGGTCGCGCGGATTATGAGCAGCTTGGCGCCAATTTCCTGTGGAACGCTACCGACACGCTGGAGCTGGAATACTCCTACATCCGTGAGCGCCTTGATCAGGATACGCCAGCGTTGGTCAATGCTACGCGTCCGGATCAGGCTTTCTGCATTTTTTACAACTACTGCTCACCAAACAACAGCACCACCATTACAGGTGACCGCAATGGCGTGGCCGGCGGTGGCGGCGAGCCGGCTGCGGCGCCGGGCCTTGTCACCAACGTGACACTGCGCGATCAGCTCAACGACAACTTCATGGAAGCGTTCTTCGATACGGATACCCACATTGTGGAGGCGCGCTGGGAAATCAGTGACGCGCTTCGCTTTGACTATATTTTCGGCCGCTGGGAGTCCGATGAAGACAGCTTGCAGGACTGGGACGGCACCCCGGACCTGCTCTACCACACCCGCCGTCCTGGCGAGTGGAAGCAGGACAGCCACGAACTGCGCCTGACCTGGGATGACGGCGGCGCCTTCAGCATGGTGGGTGGACTGTTCTTCTGGGACTCCGAGTATGAGAGCCGCATGCGCTCCTACATCGGATTCCTCGATCTTGCCAACGGTGCTCCCAACGACCCGGGGCTCGTCAGCCTGATTGCGGACATCCCGCAGACAACGGTGCAGAAGACTGAATCCATGGCTGCCTTCTTCGAGGCGGACTACCGCTTCACTGACAAGTGGACTCTTACCCTGGGCGGCCGCTATACCGAAGATGAAAAGGAATCCCAGCAGTACGGCGAAGTGTTCACCGTGGCCGATGGTCGTACCAGTCACCCCAGTGCAAAGTGGGATGAGTTTACACCCAAGGTCGGTTTGCGCTATGCGGTGGATGACAACATCATGCTGTACGCAACCTACTCCCGCGGTTACCGCGCAGGCGGTTTCAACGGTCGGGTAGCCAGCGTGGAGGAAGCCTTTCAGCCATACGATCCCGAAACTATCGACAACTATGAAATCGGCATCAAGTCCGAACTGCTGGACAATCGCCTGCGCCTGAACGCGACCGTGTTCAACATGGATTACAAGGACAAGCAGGAAGAGCTGCAGTTGCCCTCCAGTGAAACCGACACCGGGCAGAAGACTGTGGTGGCCAACCCCTCCACGGCGACCATCCGCGGCATTGAGCTGGAAGTCATGGCCTATCTGAACGAGAATTTCAGCGTACGCGCCAACCTGGGGTATCTGGACTCCGAGTACGATGATTTCGTGTTCCAGGACGCGGAAGGTTCGAATGTGGATTTCAGTGGACTTGAGTTCCGCCGGGCTCCCGACTTTACTGGTACCGTCGATGCGACCTATGAGTGGGATGTGGCCGGGGGCAACGCCTGGATCCGCGGTTCCTACCGCTATATCGGTTCGCACCACACCAGCGTTACCAATAATGCGGAGCTTGAGAATGACAGCCAGGGCATTGTTGACGCTTCCATCAATTACGCGATCAACAATCTGCAGTTCAGCATCTTTGGCCGCAACCTGTCGGACGAGGATGGCTACACCCACGGCTACGAAGTGGCGGGCCTGTGGTCCTATGCTGCCACCCGTCCGCCGCGCACCTACGGTCTGGAAGTGGTCTACAACTTCAACTGAGGTTGTTGGTTGAGATGAGTGACCCCTTGCAGTTACTGCTGGCGAAGCAGGCGATCACGGAAGTGATTGTCCGCTACGCCCGCGCCCTGGATCGGATGGACGAGACGCTGCTGCGCAGCGTCTTCCATCCGGACTCGGTGCATCACCACTTCTATCAGGGCCCTTCCTCGGCTCCGGAAGCCCCCCGACCCGCTGATGGCGGTCCCCGGGACTTTGTTGAATTTGCGTTGGGAGTGCTCTCCTGCCACACCCGCACCCACCATCAGCTCGGCAATACGCTCATCGAACTGTCTTCCGCAGACCACGCCGTGGCGGAGACCTACTTCACGGCTCATCACCGGATGCGCCCGCGGGGTGACCCGTTGGCACCACCCAATGCCTGCGACACGGAAATGGACTACTTTGTCGGCGGCCGTTATCTGGATCACTTTGCCTGCCGTGACGGTGACTGGCGCATTGTTCGCCGTACGGGAATGACCGACTGGACCCGTCTGGAATCTCCCAGCAGCCAGGGCTTTGACGACATTGCTGCAGAGACAATAGGGCGGCGCTATCCGGATGATCTGTTGTATCACTGGGTTGGCAAGAGCTGACAATAATCTGGCCGGGCCCCCCCGGCCATTAATCACGAGGAGACAAGCATGCGCTTGCAAGACAAGGTAGCTCTGATTACGGGCGCTGCCAGCGGTATTGGTGCTTCCGCCGTGGAGCGATTTATTGCCGAAGGCTGCAAAGTCTGCCTCTGCGATATTCAGGACGATGCGGGACAGGCATTGGCAGCCAGCTACGGTGACCAGGCCATGTATGTCCATTGCAATATCACTGATGAAGACAGCGTCAGTGCTGCTGTGGATGCTGCGGTCAGCCGTTTCGGCAAACTTGACATCCTGTTCAACAGCGCGGGTATCGTCGGTGCCGTAGGACCGGTCGCGACGACGCCGGGCGCCGAGTGGCGTTTCAGTATCGACGTGCTGCTGAACGGTGCCTTCTACTGCACTAAACATGCAGCGCGGGTCATGGTGCCACAGCGTTCCGGCTCCATCATCAACATGGCCAGCACCGCCGGCCTGATGGGTGGCCTGGGTCCCCATGCCTACACCGCGGCCAAGCATGGCGTGGTGGGTTTGACCAAGAATGTCGCGGCTGAGCTTGCCGGCAGCACTGTACGGGTCAACGCGATTGCCGCGGCCTCCATGGCTACGCCCATGGTGGCCAACGTACTGACCGGTGACCCCGGCGATATTGAGGGCGCCAAGGCCATTCTTGCCGAGGCGTCGCCCCTGCGCGGCCGCCCGGGGCTGGCGGAGGACGTCGCCAACGCGGCCCTGTGGCTGGCCAGCGATGAGTCCGGCTATACCACCGGCCACACTCTGACCACGGACGCGGGTTTTACGGTGGGAGCAACCGCGGCCGGCCCCGCATTCGCAGAGTACCAACCCATGATCCGCGAGGCGGGGAAGTCCGGTTTGCCGGAATAGCGGGGGGCCGGATGCGGCTTATACTGCTCCAAAACTTTGTTTGAATAACGTTCAAAAAAATCTTGTTACTTGTACGTTGTTTGAACTATATTTAAAAAATGCTGCAGGGCAGTCCACGCTGATATGAAGCGAAGACGGCCAAAAGTAGTACCTCCATATAATTAAACGTGAAATAAAAGTGAGGCTTGTCAATGTTGAATTTCAATAAGAAGCTCTTGGGCTCCGCCGTCTGCCTGGCGTTGACGCACGGGATTGCCAGTGGGCAGGCCGTGGCGCAGGACGAGGCCAAAGCCGGTCGCGCACAGCTCGAGGAAATTGTGGTTACGGGCACCAAGCGCTCAGTTGCCCAGCAGGATCTGGCCGTAGCGGTAACCACCGTGACATCCCAGCAGCTTGAAAATACCTTTCAAAACGACGTGACGGCACTTACCCAGCTGGCGCCCAACGTCAACCTGACGCCCCAGACCGGTTTCAATGCGATTGCTGGCGGCATGCGCGGTACGGGCTTCAACTCCATTCTGGTGACCAAGGATTCCTCCGTTGGTATCACGGTGGATGAGTTTGCATACAACCACGTGCAGTCGCAGTTCGTTGAACTGTTTGACATGGAGCAGGTCGAAATTTATCGCGGCCCGCAGGGAACGCTGTTCGGCAAGAACACAACGGGGGGTGCTATCGCGTTCACCACCAAAAAGCCTGAGCTTGGCGAATTCTTTGGCGATGTCGAAGCAAACTATTCGCAGTTTGCCTCCAATGATTCCAATGCTACAAAGCTCAAGGCAAGTGTTAACGTGCCGCTCGGCGACACCCTGGCTGCGCGTTTTGCAGTGATTCAGGACAAGAGCGACGGCTATTACACCAACGACAAGCCGCCGGGGGGAGAGTTCCAGAGCTTCGGTTGCCCCTTCCCGGGCCAGCCGGGATCTGCCGAGTGTAATGATCTTGCCCGTTCGCCCTTCCCCGATGTTGGACGTGGTGAAGACCTTGGCGGCAAGGACGTTTTGGCAGCGAAGCTGAAGTTCCGCTGGCAGCCGAATGACTTTTATCTCGCAGATCTGATTTTCGAGTATGTCAGAGACCGCGGAGATACGGTGGCAGCGGCCAACGAAACCCCCCTGGCCAGCCAGAACGGTGGCGAAGGGTATCTCTGGCCCATCGCAGGCTTCCCGGGTATCGGCAACGGCGACCCCTTCTCAACGGGCCAGTCCTACACGGCAACCCCGGTTGTTGACATCCCCGGCGGGCATAAAATTGATGCCGACGGCGTTTACCTGAACCAGACCTTCCAGTTTGACAAGTACACCGTTAAATGGATTCTTGGCACCCGCAGCCAGGACGAAGTGCTTGCCAGCACCTACACCGGTGAGGCGTATACCTCCCAGTATGATGCCAGCAGAAACTCGAAGCGTGAACAATTGCAGAATGAGTTCCGCGTTTCGTCAAACTATGATGGCCCCTTCAACTTTGTCACTGGCGCCAGCTATTACGAAGACGATGTTGACTTCCTTGTATTCGGCAACCTGGGGTTCTTCCTGATTTTTGCCGGACCTGCGGGTGAGTTCTATCGCGATACCTATGAAGTACAGGTTACCACCCAGGAGCGCGAGAGCTACGCGTTCTATCTGGATGGCTCATACGATCTGACTGATTCGCTCAAGTTGACTGCGGGCTTCAGGCACACCCAGGACGAGAAGGTGTTTGCTCGTCGCAGTCTCGGGACAGCGGAAAATCCGGTAAGCAATTTCATCACTGTTGATCAGTTCAAGGGACCACACACCGTTCCGCTACCAATCTCTGCGTTCGGCAACGTGATCGATGACAGCAAGGACTTCAGTGCCAATACCTTCCGGGTTGTACTGGATTACAACTGGTCAGATGGGCTGATGACCTATGCGAGCGTTGCAACCGGCTTTGTGTCAGGCGGCTTCTCTGAAACCTGCGGTAGTGCCATCAGCTGCGCTCCCTACTCGAGTGAGGAAAACGAGAATATCGAGTTTGGGGTCAAGGCGGATATGCTGGATGGTAAGCTGCGCATGAACGCAGCGCTGTTCCACACCGTCTACGAGAACCTGCAGCGCGATACGGTGGTGGCTTTCAAGGATGCCGCAGGCAACGAC
>JBLRXF010000127.1:0-8526 GCA_047920875.1 Haliea sp.
CACGACGCCGCGGTTGACCTCGATGCCAGCAGCCTTGGCCAGGTCAACCCGGGGACGCACACCCACCGCCGATACTACCAGGTCCGCGCTGATGCTCTCGCCGTTGTTGAGGCTGACCGCGACACCTTCACCAGCGCGGTTCACAGCTGTCACCAGCGGGCCGAAGTGGAATTTTGCGCCCTTCTCTTCCAGCGCAGTCTGTACCGCCTTGCCCGCCGCTTCAGGCAGCAGGGTCGGGAGGCAGTAGCCCAGCGGATCCACCGCTTCCACCTCGAAGCCGCCGTTCAGGAGATCGTTGGTGAATTCGCAGCCGATGAGGCCGCCGCCAATGATGCAGACCTTGCGCACCTTGTGGCGGGTCATGGCAGTGCGGAAATCGTCGTAGTCCAGCAGATCATTGACCGAGTAGACCAGCTCCAGCCCGTCGCCGGCGATGGGCGGCTGAATGGTCTGGGCGCCCAGTGCCAGCACCAGCTTGCCGTAGTGAATCGCAGTTTTTGCGTCACCCACCCTTATAACTTGCTGCGCGGTGTCGATGTCGCTGACCCGGGTCATGGTCCAGACACTGGCCTTGAGCAGCTTGGCCATGGAGCCGGCATCAAGCTGCGCCAGGTCATCAGCACTGGTGTCCTTGGTATACCCGGTGGAAAGCATGGGCTTGGAGTAGGAACGGCCGTCATCGGAGGTGATGAGAATCAGCGGCGTTTCGCTGTCGTGCTTGCGGAATTCCTTGGCCACGCCGTAGCCTGCCAGGCCGGTGCCGAGTATGACAACCGGGGGGTGTATCTTGTCCACCACCGGTTCCTCGTGATGAGGTGTCTCGTCGACCGGACTCTCCTCAATCAGTTCGAAATCTTCCTTGCCGACGCCACAGTCAGGACACAGCCAGTCCTCGGGTACATCTTCCCACTTGGTACCGGGCGCAATGCCATCATCCGGCCAGCCTTGCTTCTCGTCGTACACCAGGCCACAGACTATGCATTCCCACTTGCTCATAAAGACTCTCGCTCTGATCAATTGTGCGCCTCGCTCCCGCAACCAACAGCACATGCAGCCAGGGGCAGAAGAGGCCGAAATTCGAGCGCAACACTATAGAGTTGTATGAAAAATGTGCAAGGGCTTTGCGAGCACCGCAGCAACAGAAACCGGAGCTGGTTCAACTCCCCTGCTCGCTGGCGGATTGGCGGACGCATCGCGCATCGCGCGGGCTGCAAGCCCGCGATTGGGCGGATACACTGGAGCCTGGCACTGTTGGCAGGCACGCTTTCTGGACGGCCTCGCCGCTCCCCTTTCATCTGGACTGCAAGGACCTGAACATGATCCGATTCCTTTTCCTGCTGTTGGCATCCCTGGCGGCAGGCCCCGCTTTCGCCCTGAATATCCTGCTTACCAACGATGACGGCTGGCAGGCGCCTGGCATCCAGAGTCTGTTCAAGACCCTGAGCGCGGCTGGACATACGGTTACCCTGGTGGCTCCTGCCGCTGATCAGAGCGGACGCGGTGGCGCCATGAACACCGATGTAGGGGGTTACGTGGCCGTCAACCGCGTGGGTGATGGCATGTGGTCTGTGGATGGCACGCCGACCGACGCCGTACGCGCGGGGCTGCAGGTCATCCTCCGTGAAAGCCCGCCGGACCTGGTGATCAGCGGCAGCAATTTCGGGCAGAACCTCGGTCGCGCCGGCGCCCATCAATCCGGCACCGTCAACGCGGCGCTGCAGGCAGCCTTCCTCGGCTACCCGGCTATCGCCATCAGCGTGGGCATACGCTTCGATGAGGTCGACGCCAAACCGCACCGCTTTCCCTCCACCATTGCCACCTTCGGACCGGCAGCGCAGCTGTTGAACGCCATGCTGGAACAGCTGCAGCAGGCGAGCCCCGAGCGACTGCTGCCCCAAGGGCTCGCGCTGAACATCAATGTGCCGGCGGCATGGCAACCGGAACGCGGTATGCGCCTGGCGCCCCTGTCTGCCGCCAGCCATGTGGACATGCACTGGCGTATCGGCGAGCGGCCTTTCGGCGAGGACGGGGGCGAACTGCTGATTGATGTGGTCGTCGGCGGCCACGGCCAGGCGGGCGACGATGCGCAGCTGTTCGACCAAGGTTATGTCACCGTCACGCCCATCGACGGCAGTGCCGATACCTGGGTGCCCGTGCCCGGCCTGGCGGGAGCCCTTGAGTACCGCTCAGGCGACTGATGACTGCCTTTCGGCCGCCTCCCAAGGTACCTCGCGGCGCCAATGCCCTTGCATGCCGCCGGGTCCTGGCGCATGCTCGCGCCTTTGAATTGTCCGAGAGACCCGCCTTGTGCCAGCCAACCCGCCGGCAAGCGGCGACCGCGATCCTCGCTGGCGCCCCGAGCACCAGTTTACCACCCGTGAGTTGCCGGCGGCGGCCCGCCGCTGGCTGCTGGACAACGACTCGCTGACGGCCCGTCTCATGGCCCTGGATGCGGGCGAGTTCAGTGTGCGCCGGCTGTACCAAGGCTGGCAGGTGCCACTGCCCTCAGAGCAAACCCTGCTGCAGGTGCCACCCCGGCAGCGGGCGCTGGTGCGGGAAGTCCTGCTGCGGCTGGATGAGCGCGCTGTGGTGTTTGCCCGCAGCGTGTTTCCGATCAGCAGCCTGAGCGGTGAACTGGCACACCTGCGGAAACTGCAGAACCGCTCCCTCGGCGCCATTCTGTTCCGCTTTCCGGCCATGCAGCGCAGCCCCTTTGAGCTTGCTCGCATCACCGGTGACAGCGCCTACATGGCGGCATGGGTACAGCAGCAGGATGAGGCCTGGGCCCGACGTTCCTGTTTCGATATCGGCGGCAAGCGCCTGCTGGTCAGCGAAGTCTTCCTCCAGGGCTTCACGCCATGGAACACTTCGCTGCCCCTGCATCGCAGCCAGCGCGGCAAGGTTAGCGCTGCAATCGGAGGCGTAAAGCAGTAAGCTTGCGGCTTGTTCCCTGACCGCTCCCGATCATGCCCCAACGCGTCACCATCGTCGCCCTGCTGCAACTCGTGCGCTTCGACAAGCCCATCGGCACCCTTCTGCTGCTCTGGCCAACCCTGTGGGCGCTGTGGATTGCCGCCGGTGGCGTGCCAGACATAAAGCTGTTGCTGATCTTCGTGCTGGGCACCTTCCTGATGCGCTCCGCCGGCTGTATCGTCAATGACCTTGCCGACCGACACTGGGACGGCAGCGTTGAGCGTACTCGCACTCGCCCGCTGGTGACGGGCGCGGTCACTGTGACACAAGCCCGCATTCTCTTCATCGTGCTGTGTCTGGCGGCCTTCGGCCTGGTATTGCTGACCAATACCCTGACTGTACTGTTGTCAGTGGGCGGGCTGCTGCTCGCCTCCACCTACCCGTTCATGAAGCGGTTCACCTACTGGCCGCAAGTCGTCCTCGGGGCGGCCTTCTCCTGGGCCATACCCATGGCTTTTGCAGCACAGCAGGGCGAGCTGCCCAGCGCCCTGTGGTTGCTGTACATAGCCAACCTGCTGTGGACCATGGTCTTCGATACCCAGTATGCGATGGTGGATCGGGACGACGACCTCAGGGTCGGGATCAAGTCCACGGCCATATTGTTCGGCGCAGCCGACCGCCCCGTGCTGGCAGCGCTGCAGTTGCTGTGTCTGCTGGCCCTGTTCCTGGCGGGGCAGCGCTTCGGCCTGGGTGGCATCTATTATCTGAGCCTGCTTGCAGTCGCGCTGCTGTTCGGTTATCACCAGTACCTGATACGTAGCCGGGACCGGGATGCCTGCTTCAGGGCATTCCGCCACAACAACTGGGTCGGACTGGTCATCTTCATGGGTATCGCCCTGCATTACGCCTACAACGGACACTGACAAGCTCATGCGCGCTACCGATGCCGCGGCCTTGCCCGTCGCCGAGTTTATCGACTCCCTCACCGCTGTCAGCGCCGCTGAGTGGGACGCGGTTGCCGGCACTGACTATCCGTTTCTGCGCCACGCCTTCTTGCGGGGCATGGAAGAGACCGCCTGTACCACCGCCGCGACCGGCTGGCAGCCCTGCCATCTGCTGCTGCGCCAGGGCGGCAAGCTGGTAGCGCTGCTGCCGCTGTACCTGAAGTCTCACTCCTACGGCGAATACGTGTTCGACTGGTCCTGGGCAGATGCCTGGCAGCGCAGCGGTTTGAGCTACTATCCCAAGCTGGTCTCGGCGATCCCCTTCACCCCCGCCACCGGGCCGCGCCTGTGCCTCGCGCCGGGACTGGATGCCGATGCCATGTGGGAGTATGCGCTGGATGCGATCCGCAGATTCGCAGCTACCCGCGGGCTTTCCTCGTGGCACCTGCTCTTTCCCGACGAGGATACCTCCAGCCGCCTGCTTGCCGAGGGTCTGCCACAGCGGATGACCACCCAGTTCCACTGGTTCAATGAAGGCTACCGCAGTTTCGATGATTTTCTGGCAAGCTTCGCCAGCCGCAAGCGCAAGAATCTGCGCCGGGAACGGGAGCGAGTCCGCGAGCAGGGCCTGCAGCTGCAGCTGCTTCAGGGCGCCGAGATCACCCAGTCACACTGGCAGCAATTTCACCATTTTTACCAGCTCACCTACGCCCGGCGCAGCGGCCACGGCGGCTATCTTACCCGGGACTTTTTCCTGCAGACGGCGCCGTCACTGGGAGAACAGGTGATTATGGTGGTCGCCGAGCACGCGGGACGGCCAGTCGCTGCAGCGCTGTATTTTCGCTCCGACAATACCCTGTTCGGGCGCTACTGGGGCTGTATCGAGGATTTCGACTGTCTGCATTTTGAGGCCTGTTATTACCAGGGCATCGAGTACTGCATCCGCGAGGGCCTGCAGCGCTTCGACCCCGGCGCCCAGGGCGAACACAAGATCCAGCGCGGCTTCCGCCCGGTGCAGACCTACTCCAATCACTGGATTGCCGATCCGCAGCTGGCAGCGGCGGTCGCCGATTTTACCCGCCGCGAGCGGCCGCACATCGAGGCCTATCGGCAGGAAGCCACCACCCTGCTGCCCTTCCGCCAGGACAGCTGAGCAGAAAAATCAGCGCATATCGAAATCGGCGAAATCCGGTGAACGCATGTGCCACCAGTAGTAGAGGGTCGACCGGGGCCAGTTGTTGACCACCTTGCCAGCGGCATTCTTGTACCAGCTGTCGCAGTTGGCCACCCACACGGTCCCGGCCAGATCACCCTGCAGGTGATCGTTGTAGGCGCGCATCACTGCGGGGTTCGCTTCCAGAGCATGCAGCCCGTGCGCCAGCAGCTTGTCGATGCAGGCGGCCACGTAGTTCACCTGGCGCTCGACCATAAAGATGATGGAATTGCCGCCCAGGTTGGTGTTGGGACCGTAGAGCATGAACAGGTTGGGGAAGCCGGCGACGCAGACCCCGCGATAGGCCTCGGCGCCGTCGGCCCAGGCTTCAGCAAGGCTGCGCCCACCACTGCCAGTGAAGTCCACCCCTGAGAGCATCGCCGCCGTGTTGAAGCCGGTGCCATAGATAATGATATCCACGGGGCGCGACTGGCCGTCGTCTGCGATCACGCCCTCGGTGTTGATCCCGGTGATAGGCGAGGTTACCAGCTCTACATTGTCGCGGGTAAGGGCCTGGTAATAGTCGTCGGCGACCAGAATACGTTTGCAGCCCACAGGATAGTCCGGGGTCAGCTCACGGCGCAGCTGCGGGTCGAGCACCTGTTCCTCCAGGTTGTCCCGGGCCGTCTTCTCCACCAGTGACCGCAGCAGGCGATTATTGCGAAACACCGGGTAGAACAGCAGCTCCAAGCGGAGATAAATCAAGGCCCGATGCAATTTCTGCAACCAGGGCCAGCGTGCGAAACGGTTTTTCTCGGCCTCGCTGTAAGGCCTGTCGTTACGCTTGACCACATAGTTTGCGCTGCGCTGGTAGACATACAGCTGTGCGGCTTGTCTGGCCACGTGGGGGATAAACTGCAGCGCACTGGCGGCATTGCCGATCACTGCCACCCGCTTGCCGGTGAGATCGATATCGTGACGCCAGCGCGCCGAGTGGAAAGACTCACCGCCATAGTTGTCGGCGCCGTCGATCTCCGGCGTGTTGGGGAGATTGAGCTGGCCGAGACCGCTGACCACCGCCTTTGCGCGGAGCTTTTCACCGGATGCCAGCGTGACCTCCCACTCTCCGGCGCTCTCATCAAAGTGCGCCGAGCGCACCGCGGTGGACAGGCGCAGGCGGTTGCGCAGACCGTACTTGTCCGCGCAGTGCTCGAAATAGGCGCGAATTTCATGGTGCGGCGAATACTTGCGGGACCAGTTTGGATTGGGCTCGAAAGAGTAGCTGTAAAGCACCGAGGGCACATCGCAGCAGGCGCCGGGATAAGTATTGTCGAACCAGGTGCCACCGACGCCCGCTGACTTCTCCAGAATAAGGAAGTCGCTGATGCCCATGGCCTGAAGGCGAATACCCATACACAGGCCGGACATGCCCGCGCCGATAATGATCACCTGGTGGATCGGTGTGTCTTCGCTCATGAAATATCCTTGTTATCGTTATCCTGGACGGCGTCCTGCTCTCAGGCGGGGGGCGTATCACGAGTGAACACGGGCTCCAGGGGACCGGACTCGCGCGGATTGTAGCGGTAGCCGTCAGTGCTGAAGTCCAGCAGGCCCTCGGCGTCGTTCAGACGATTGTCGATGATGAACCGCGCCATTTGTCCCCGGGCTTTCTTGGCATAGAAACTGATGACCTTGTACTTGCCGCTCTTCAAGTCGCGGAACTGGGGAGTGATGATGTCGGCATCCAGCGCACGAGGCTTGACCGCCTTGAAATACTCGTTGGAGGCAAGATTGACCAGAACCCGACTGCCACTCTTGCCAAGTTCCGCATCAATGTTGCGGGTGATCTCGTCGCCCCAAAACTGGTACAGATTGCTCCCGCCGCGGTTGGCAAACCTGAGACCCATTTCCAGGCGATAGGGCTGCATCAGGTCCAGCGGCCGCAGCAGACCGTAAAGGCCAGATAGGATACGCAGATGCTGCTGGGCAAATTCCAGCTCCGCCTTGCCCAGACTATCGGCGTCAAGACCGGTGTAAACATCACCCCTGAAGGCGAGCACAGCCTGCTTGGCATTGTCCAGATTGAAGGGCGTAGCCCAGTTGTGGAAACGGCGATAGTTGAGGTCGGCGATGGCCTCGCTCACCCCCATGAGTTCACGAATGGCGCCCGGGTCCAGTTTGCGCGCATCGTCAACCAGCGCTGCGGACTGCTCCAGAAAGCGGGGCTGGGTGTTCTGGCGGATGGTGGGAGGTGTATCGAAATCCAGCGTTTTTGCCGGTGAAATCACAGTCAGCATGGAATAATGTCCGTTGTGAGGGGTGCCTGGCGTCGGCAAACTACTGCCTGGCAACAGCTCCTATGATACCCTGCCCCGGATTGTTCAAAAAGACCAATAACCGATGGCTCTGCTCCGGCTCACCATTCGCAACATTGATTGCTTCACTGAAGCCACCGGCAAGCTCCTCGCCTGGTTACTGCTGGCGATGGCACTGCTGACAACCGCCGTGGTGGTCCTGCGCTACGGCTTCAACAGCGGAACCATAATGGGTCAGGAGGCCATCATCTACCTCCACGGTTGCGCGTTCATGCTGGGCGCGGCCTACACACTGAAGCACGATGGCCACGTTCGTGTTGATATTTTTTATCGGCGCTTCTCGCCGCGAGGCCGGGCCTGGATCAACGCCGTCGGCGGCATCGTCTTTCTCATGCCCCTGTGCGGATTCATCGCGGTCTCCAGCTGGGATTATGTGGAAGCGTCCTGGATCATACGCGAAACTTCCGCTGAGGCCGGCGGCATTCCCGCGGTATTCCTGCTCAAGAGCCTGCTGCCGCTGCTGGCCCTGAACCTGTTCCTGCAGGCCCTGGCAGAAACACTGCGCAACGCTGCGATCCTGGTCGAGGGCCGCGAATGATGGACGGCTATATTGCGCTCTACATGTTCGCTGCCATCTGCCTGCTGCTGATGCTGGGCTACCCGGTGGCTTTCACCCTTGCCGGTACGGCGCTTGCTTTTGCCGCCATCGGCGTTATCGCGGGGCATTTCGACCCGGCTTTTCTGGCCGCGCTGCCGGCGCGCATTTTCGGCACCATCAACAATGACACCCTGATCGCGGTGCCGCTGTTCATTTTGATGGGGGTGATCCTGGAGAAATCCCGGATCGCGGAGCAGCTGCTTGGCACCATGTCACGCAGCTTTGGTTCCCTGCGGGGCGGTCTCGGCATCGCGGTAATTCTGGTGGGCATGTTGCTGGCAGCCAGCACCGGCATTGTCGGCGCCACCGTGGTAACCATGGGCCTGCTATCCCTGCCGAGCATGCTCAAGGGTGGCTACAGCCCTTCCCTGGCGGCGGGCACCATTTGCGCTACCGGCACCCTGGGCCAGATCATCCCGCCCTCCATCGCCCTGGTGCTGCTGGGTGACGTCCTCTCCAACGCCTACCAGCAGGCGCAACTCAGTATGGGGATTTTCAACCCGAAGACGGTTTCAGTCGGTGATCTGTTTGTGGGTGCGCTGA
>JBLRXF010000128.1:0-8493 GCA_047920875.1 Haliea sp.
GGTCGTGAATCAGGTGCGAATTCTGCTCAGTACTGCCTATAGCGGCGCTGCACATGGCGATGGCGCAGCAGGCGCTGGGCGGCGCGCTCCTCCGGGGTCACGGTCCGCGCATGGGGCATGTGCGCGCGGATTTCGTCAAAGGGAACTTTGGTCGCGGTCAGCGTCGGCCACTGCTCCTTGGGCGGCTGTTCCGGATAGGTCCAGCGCATGCTGGTGTAGCCATGCGGCACGCCAGTTGTGCTGACCCAGTTGGCAACACCCGGGTCGCGGTGACACACCACCCAGCGTCGGGCTCCGTCGGGATCGGTCTCGACAAAGTGTGCGTTGATATTACTGGGGTAGCTCTCGAAATCCAGCGATTCCCCCCACAGGTTGGCCAGGTGGAAACCGAGGAAGTGCGGCTCGATCGGGGTGCGGGTTTCGATCACCAGCGCCTCGTCATCTTCCAGCAGGTAGGTACCACCGGCGTAGATGTTGCTGCTCTGGCCACCGCCGGTGGCAATGCCCAGCACATTGGGCGGGTTCATGTCGTTCACTGGCATGAAGGGCTTGTCCAGGCCCATGCGCTCGCTGATGCCGCCGGGCACCTGGCCGTAGGTTTCCAGGGTAATGGTGTTGAAGGCGTTCCAGAAATGGACCTGGTTGCGGGCAATGCGGCCGATCTCCCGCAGCATGTGCTCGGCGCCTTGGGGGTCGATGGGCGGGCGCGGCTCCTGCTCGCAGCCGATACGCAGGATCTCCAGGTCCAGCAGATCCTGATTGGCCCAGTCGTGGAACAGCTCGCGGCAGGTCAGGAAGCGGCCCACATGCTCCACACCCCGGCTGCTGCGCTTGCTGAGCATGAAGTTGCCGCTGTGGCCCTCGGGCTGTTCCGGCGCCACCAGGATCTCGAAGCTGCCGTCCTGCTCGACCTGCAACTTGCTGCTGTCCAGGGTGCTGGTATTGATGCGGGTGCCCGGCTGCATTTCCGCAAGCTTGCCGCTATCGCCCGAGTAACCGCTGGCCAGCTCGAAGATCACATACTGGGGCGCGGTGGTGCCCGCCGCCGGCGCCTCGCCGCGCCAGTGCCGGGTATCGGCGGCGCGGCCGCGAATGCGGTAGCTGTGGTTGCCGTCGATCTCCACCCCCAGGTACACCGCGTCGGCGTTGTCGATGGTGGAGCGGTTCATGGGCTGGATCGCGCGCCGGAAGCGCGGATACAGTGGATCCGACAAGGCCCGTTCAATGGCATTGAGCATAAAGCCGACCACGTAGCGATAGCCCTCCGCCAGATTGCGGTCCGTGGGCGGCGGCGGGTGCAGGGCCGGATCGTCGATGGCGTCACGTGCCTGCTGGAAGCACTCGATCATGTCGTCGAAGGCGGCGCGCAGGGACTCGCGGGTGGCGGCGGTACTTTCGGGATGGGGCATGCGCATGATTCTCCGTGGTCAGCTTTTTTATGTTTCGGTCGCGGTGGCTGACGGCGCTGCATCATCGGCGCCGGCTCTGGTCGCACCCCGGTCATCTGCCCGGGGCTCAGTCTCCCGAGGCTTGCCTGCCCGGGGCTCAGCCGCCCGGGGCCAGCCGTACTGCTCATAAAAGGAACCCAGCCGCTGCTCCAGCAGTTGGCCGGAGAGGGCATATTCCCCCAGGCTGTATTCAAATTTCGAGTGGTGGCTCTTTTCCCGATCGGCGTTGGCCTGCAGATAGTTGTCGAAAGTGTCGCTCACGGTCATGCCCAGGGCAGTGTAAACCGCGTGCACGGTTTCCCGCGGCCGCGCGGTCAGCTCCCGGTAATCGACAAAGGCATGAGGCGTCTCCGCGGACCGGGCGAGCTGATCGGCGGGGTTATGGAAGCTCTCGAAAGACGTTTCCAGCAGCATGTCCAGGGAGCGCGCGTAATCGGTCCTCTGCCAGCCGCGGCTCTTCCAGGAGATTTCCACCAGTTTCAGCAGGCTGGGCACGCACTCGGCAGGGTCGCGCACCATGACCACGATACGCGCGTCCGGGAAAAACTCGATCAGCGAACCGACCCAGCCGCTCATCACCGGGTTCTTGCTCAGGTGGATGCGGTCGCCACCGTTCAGCAGCAGCTGACGTTTTACCAGCTCACGGTAGTGGTGCAGCCAGCGTCGGCGCTTGGCGGGCATCTGGTCCAGGTGGAACAGGTCCAGCACCTCCATCACCGGCAGGTCTGTCGCCCACTGCTGGGTAACAAAGGCAGCGCGCATGGCGAACTGGTCCTCCTCGGAAGTCCACAGGCTCATATTGTGGATATGGCGGAAAGGGCCAAAGGTGCGATCGTCCCAGGCCTTGAGCTTGCGATGAATAAACCCGCCCAGCAGGCCACTGTCGACCCGGCCCAGCCAGCGAATGAGTTTTTTCTGCAGCAGCGAGGGAAACAGGGTTTCCCAGTACAGAAAATAACTGAAGCGCTCACCGTCCGCCGCCAGCAGTCGGTGCATCAGGGTCGTCCCGCTGCGGGCGTGGCCGACGACAAACACGGGGGTTTTGACCTGCTGGGTCCACAGCCGCGGGAAGAACACATAGTCGAGCAGAAAGCAGAGGCTGTGGAACAGGGTCGCCAGCGGCGTGGTGACCAGCAGGCGCAGCAACAGGCGCCGCCGGCCGGGCCAGTGTTTCAGGCCCCAGACGTGGCGTAGCAGACGGAAGTAGTAGTCGAAGTCGAAGTACATGGGGCTCGCAGCCAGTTGTCATTGAATCGGAATACAGTACTCTAGCGCTCTGGCCGGCGCTGGCAACTGCGGTTCCGGCATCGGGCTGCTGCTCATATCTGCATGTATTTATTGGATTTTTCGGAGCCTTTCCGGCAATGAAGTTGCTTCCCTTACATTTTCGCCGTCACCGGGGCGCGTCTTGAGCGACGCGAGACTGCCGCAACCGCGCAAGCGCCCGCGGCAGCAGCGCTCCCAGAGCCTGGTGCAGGCCATTCGCGAAGCCTGCCTCAGGATCCTGGAAACCGAGGGTCCCGATCGGCTCACCACCCAGCGCATCGCCGATGTGGCCGGCATCAATATCGCCTCTTTGTATCAGTATTTCCCGAACAAGGAAGCGGTACTGGCGGACGTTTACCTGGAGCGCATGGCAGGACTGGTGGCCGAGACGGAGAGCGAATTCGCGCGCATTCACGCCCTGACTGACCAGGGCCTGGAAGCGACCCTGGCCGCCATTATCGATCTGGAAGTCGCGCTGCTGCTGCAGCTGTACCGGATGTATCCCGACTTCTATCTGCAGTATCAGCAGAGCCTGGACATCCGCGCCCGGGTGAATGAGCTCACCCAGTCCCTCGCCAATCCCTCCTGGGAACAGTGGTTTCCGGGATTTCTGCGCCGCCATCGGGCACAGCTGCGCCAGGGCGATATCGACACCATGGCGTTCATTGCCCGCCGCAGCCTCGATGCCTGCCTGCAATCCGCCCTGGCAGAGCGGCCGCTGGCGCTGGAGGATCCGGCCTTCAGGGAAGAGCTGCTGGCACTGCTGCTGCGCTATTTGCTTAAGTAGTCGCTTTTTCCGCGCGCTGCTGCCGCTCATCGTGCCGCGTCATGGCGGCGGCAAACAGAGACCCCGTCACATTCAGCCAGATACTGAATACCGCCCCGGGCAGAGCAGTAAGAGGGGTGAAGAACTTGAGCGCCAGCGCCGTGGCCAGCCCCGAGTTCTGCATGCCCACTTCGATGGCAATGGTGCGGCAGGCCACGGAGTCGAAACCCGCCAGGCGGGCAACGCCGTAGCCCAGAAAAAGACCGAGGCAGTTGTGCGCCAGGGTCGCGAACACCACCGTCATCGCCAGATCCGCCATATTGTCGGCGTTGATGGCGACCACAATGGCGATGATGCCCAGGATCACGGCCATGGAAATCGGCGCAAACGCGGGTGCCAGCAAGCGGGTTCTGCGCGGCGCCAGAGTGTTGAGCAGCACGCCCAGGCCGACCGGCAGGAGAATGATCTGCACCAGACTCAGTACCATCGCTGCAGCGGGCACCTGCACGCTGGAGCCGACCAGCAGCGTCAGCAGTAACGGCGTCATCAGGGTACTCACCAGCGTCGAGCAGGCTGTCATGGCGACCGACAGGGCCACATTGCCACGGGCCAGATAGGTGATCACGTTGGAAGAGGTGCCGCCGGCCACGCTGCCCACCAGCACCAGCCCCACGGTAAGCTCTGGACCCAGTGCGAACACCCGTGCGATCAGCAAGGCCGCCAGCGGCATGACCGAGAACTGCAGCAGCATGCCCAGGGTGAAGGCGCGCTTGCTGTCTCGCAGGGCCGCAAAGTCCGCCGGGGTCAGGGTCAGGCCCATGCACAGCATCACCAGCATCAACAGGGGCGTGATGGCACCACTCCAGCCCGCCAACAGCGGCGCCCCAAGGAAGCCCAGCAACGCAGCCAGTGGCGCCCACAGCGGGAAGAGTTTCAGCAGCAGGGCGATCAACTGCTCATCTCTGCGCCCCTCACCGGCCAGAGCCGGGCAAGGCCTTGCCCGCACCCATCAGAAGTGGAATATCCCGCCGATGGATGGGCCGCTGAAACTGGCCTTGAGATCGTCAAACCGCCGCACATCGCCAAAGTCGTATTCGAGATGCCGGTAGTTGACAAACAGGTCGCCCCAGCCAAAGCCATAGCCCAGGCCCAACGAAGCCTGCCAGGTCAGGTCGGATTCGCCGGTGCCGAGATCGGCGTAATAGCGCAGGGACCAGCGATCGCCCTCACCGAAGGCATAGCGGCCGCTGCCAGCGACATAAGCGTCGTGGACATCGATATCCGATTCGAGGTCTATCGAGCCGCCGCTGTCGAGGTCGCCCGCAACGTCCAGGGACATGGCAACGCGGCGCATACCAACCAGGCCGTCAAAGTAATAGTTGGCGGTGCGTACCAGCGTCCTGCCGCCGGCGAGTGCGATGATCGCGCCCTCGAGCCCGGCCCGGTAATCGCCGGCAATGGGTCCGGTATCGGGCCGGAGAAAGTCAACGCCCCTGTCGTCGGTGCCGAACTTCAGGTAGATCAGATCGCCCTGGACAACCCAGTCGTCCTTGCGCATATCCGCCGCCAGCATGAGCGCGAAGTCGAGGGCCTTGAGATAGTTCGAAGGTTCGACATCGAGGCGGGAACCGTCGACCAACCCGCTGCTGTCCCTGGTACGGGAGGAATCCAGGGAAATCGCCGGCAACCAGGCGTAGGGCGCAACCGCGTATTCCCAGCCCTCGGCCCGGGCCAGCAGGGGCGCCAGGCAAGCCAGCACTGCAAGGATTAATGTTCTCATGTCGACCCCAAGCGCGACCATTCAGAGGGCGCGCAGTATACACGACACCCCGCATTCTGGGCATCAGGCCGGCGAATTCACGGCCAGCTGCGTGAGCGCCTGGCGCAGACTCCCGGGAATCGGCACCGACTTATTGGCCGCGCGGTCGACAAAGACATGGACAAAGTGGCCGTGGGCCAGGGCCTCGTCCTCACCCTGGCGGAAGATGGCAATGCCATACTGCACCGAGCTGTTGCCGAGGCGATCCACCCGCAGGCCGCCCTCGATGGCTTCCGGATAGCTGGCGGGGGCGTGGTAGTCGCAGCCGGACTGCACCACATAGCCCACGATCCTGCCGTCGTTGATGTCCAGGCCGCCCTCCTCGATCAGGTAGCGGTTGGCGATGGAATCAAAGTAGGAGTAATAGACCACGTTGTTGATATGGCCGTAGGTGTCGTTGTCCGACCAGCGGGTGCTGATGGGATAGAACACCTTGTAGTCGCGGCGATGCGGGCGTTTGCTCATGCCGCACTCCCGTAGGCCGCGCGGTAGATTTTCAGGGCGTCGGCGAGACCGACTTCCCGGGGATTGTTGACCAGCAGGCGCTGCTGCTGCATCGCGTCCTCTGCCAGCATGGGCAGATCCTGTTCCCGCACGCCGGCAGCCTGCAGGGTGGCGGGGAGCTGTATATCGTCGATCAATGCGCGGAGGGTGTCCACCAGGGCGGCAGCACGGGCCTCGACACTGCCGCTGATACCGGGAATCAGAACCTCCGCCAGCTCAGCGTACAGTGGCGCGGTCTGCGGCATGTTGAACGCCAGTACCGAGGGCAGGACCAGGGAGTTACTGAGACCGTGAGGGATGTGGTAGTGGCCGCCCAGAGGATAGGCCAGGGCATGCACCGCTGCTACCGGGGCATTGGCGAAAGCCTGCCCCGCGAGGCAGGCACCCAGCAGCATGCTGGCGCGGGCCTCGCGGTCACGACCCTTGTGCACCGCGGTGCGAATATTGGCTCCCAGCAGGCGCAGGGCCTCCCGCGCGAGGTTATCGGACAGGGGATTCTTCTTCACTTTCGAGGTATAGGCCTCGATGGCGTGTACCATGGCGTCAATGCCGGTCATCGCGGTGATGCCCGGCGGCAGGCCCAGGGTCAAATCGGCATCCAGTACCGCGATGTCGGGCAGCAGCACCGCGGAGGACACGCCGGCCTTGGTGGTCTCCCCAGTAGTGATGACCGCCACCGGCGTGACTTCAGAACCCGTGCCCGCCGTGGTTGGCACCAGAATCATGGGCAAGCGCTCACCCTGCACCTGATCGACACCGTAAAGGGCGGCCAGCGGCTGGGGCCCGCCCAGCAACACCGCCACCACCTTGGCAACGTCCATGGAGCTGCCGCCGCCGACGGCGATCACGCCGTCAACGCCGGCTTCGCGCCCCGCGGCGGCGGCCGCTTCAACCGTGGCTTCCGGTGGATCCTCCCGCACCTGGTCAAATACTGTGGCCGCGAAACCTGCAGCCTCAAGGGCCGCCAACACCGGCTGCACCAGACCAATTGACATCAACCCCGGGTCGGTGACCAGCAGCGGCCTGCTGATGCCCAGCCGCCTGCAGCTGTCGGCCAACTGCAAGGCACTGCCCGGGCAGCAGATCAGCTGCGGGACGGTATTGAACACAAACGGCTGCATGAGGAGCTCCTACAGGGTGAGGATCACTTTACCCCGGGCGCGGCGCTCCATCATACAGGCGTAGGCGGCCTCGTACTCCTCCAGCTTGAACAGATCGGTCACCACCGGCTTCAGCTTGCCCTCGGCAAACAGGGCCCACAGCTCATGGATATTCTGCAGGTTCACCGCAGGCTCCTCGCCCATGAAACGGCCCCAGAACACGCCGACGATGGCGCAGCCCTTGAGCAGGGTCAGGTTGAGGGGAATGCTGGGAATGGGACCGCTGGCAAAGCCTATTACCAGGTAGCGGCCGTTCCAGGCCATGCTGCGCAGGGCCGGTTCCGAGAAATCGCCACCGACCGGATCGTAGACCACGTCCACGCCCTTGCCGCCGGTCAGCTCCTTGAGCGCATCCTTGAGCGACACCTCGCTGTAGTTGATCACCTCATCGGCGCCAAGCTGCTTGCACAGCGCCAGCTTTTCATCCGAACTCGCCGCAGCGATCACCTTCGCCCCGAACAGTTTGCCCAGCTCCACCGCGGTAGTGCCGACGCCGCCGGCCGCGCCCAGCACCAGCAGGGTCTCCCCGGGCTGGATATTGGCGCGCTGCTTGAGGGCGTAATAGGAGGTGAAATAGGTGATGGAAATGCCCGCCGCCTGCTCGAAACTGAGCCCCTCGGGCATCGGGAACACCGAGTTCTGATCGGCCGCGATACGCGAGCAGAAGGCACCGTGGGCGCCCATGGAGATCACCTTGTCGCCGGGCTTGAGCCGGGTCACGTTCTTGCCGACCGCGGCCACCACCCCGGAGCACTCGCCGCCGGGAATAAACGGCAGGTCGGGCTTGGTCTGGTACTTGTTCTGGATGATCAGGACGTCGGGGAAGTTAAGGCCCGCCGCCTTCACGTCAATCAGGACATCATTGTCACCGGGCTCAGGGTCCGGCCAGTTGGTTTCAAAGGCCAGCTTGTCTGGCAGGCCATGTTCCTTGCAAACGACTGCTTTCATGCTAGGCCACCTCGAACAGGCCGGCAGCACCCATGCCACCGCCGACACACATGGTAATGACCACGTACTTGACCCCACGGCGTTTGCCCTCAATCAGGGCGTGGCCGATCATCCGCGAACCGCTCATGCCATAGGGGTGGCCGATGGAAATCGCGCCGCCGCTGACGTTCAGCTTGTCGTTGTCGATGCCGAGCTTGTCACGGCAATACAGCACCTGCACCGCGAAGGCCTCGTTCAGTTCCCACAGGCCGATGTCGTTCACAGTCAGGCCGTGCTGCTTGAGCAGCTTGGGCACGGCGAATACCGGGCCAATACCCATTTCATCCGGATCGCAGCCGGCCACGGCGATACCGCGGTAGATGCCCAGCGGCTCCAGGCCTTCCTGCTGCGCGGTCTTCGCATCCATCAGCAGCTGGGCCGAGGAGCCGTCCGACAGCTGGGAGGCGTTGCCGGCGGTGATAGTGCCGCCTTCGATGACGGTCTTAAGGCCCGCCAGGCCCTCGGCGGTGGTGGCGCGCAGGCCCTCGTCGGCGCTGACCGTGGCCTCGGCCTCGGACTGCTCGCCGGTTTCCTTGTTCCAGA
>JBLRXF010000129.1:0-8433 GCA_047920875.1 Haliea sp.
CCAACAGCCAGATTTCCCCGTTAGCCAGCCGATTGTAGTAAATGATGCGAGCACCGCCCCGCTTGCCACTACCCGCAAACGACCAACGAACCTTGCGACAACCTCCACTACCTGGAATCACATCCCCGACTTCGGGATTAGCCGCAAGCCACGCACAAAAAGCGCCACGCTCTTGCTCTGACCAGATTCTCATGGCGTCTTCGTGAAAAGTAGGAGTTTCGATGATGGTATACATTGCGAGAATCATACGTCAATGACGGATGGCCGGCAAGGCTGTCATTGCACTGCTGAGCAACACAAACTTTCCTGCCGTGAATGGTCGAGTGGGGAGATCCAGGGGTGGCACCCAAAGTGGGGGGAGTTGACCACTACAGAGTCCGGCGGGGTAAGGGGTCGCGGGGAGTGCCCTTACCGACCCGCGGCCCCTTACCGCGCCGGGCGACCTTTGCCAGACTGGAGGAGAACCCGAATTGTGGTCAGCCTTTCTGCCCCAGCAGGTAATCGTACAGAACCTTCTTGCGCAGGCCGGTCAGGTCGGCAACCACGGCGGCGGCGCGCTTGGCGGGCAGTTCTTCAGCGAGACGCAGCAGCAGCCGGGTGACATCGGGCGTGAGTTCTTCGTCGCGCCCGCGCTGGCCGCTGACGGCGAGGACGATCTCGCCGCGCTGCTGGTTGCTGTCGGCTGCGACGAAGGCCGCGAGTTCGGCCAGCGGCGCGCGTTTCAGGGTCTCGAAGGTCTTGGTCAGCTCTCGCGCCAGCAGCGCCTCGCGCTCCGCGCCGAAAGCCGCAACCATGGCCTCGAGGGTCTCGGCGACCCGGTGTGGTGCCTCGTAAAAAACCAGGGTGGCAGTCTCGGCGACCAGGGCCTGCAGGCGGGAGGCCCGGGCGCCGGCCTTGGCGGGGAGAAAGCCCTCGAACAGGAAGCGGTCGGTGGGCAGGCCGGAGGCGCTGAGAGCTGCAATGGCGGCACAGGCACCTGGCACCGGAATAACCCGGTAGCCCTGCTCCTGGGCCTCCCGAACCAGTCGATAGCCGGGATCGGAAATCAGCGGGGTGCCCGCGTCGGAAACCAGCACCACCACGCCATTGGCGGCCAGCGCCGCCATAATCCGCCCCTGGGCGCGGGCATCGCTGTGATCGTGGTAGGCTTGCAGGGGGACATCGATGCTGAAGTGTTGCAGGAGGCGGGCGCTGTGGCGGGTATCCTCCGCGGCGACGAGGTCGGCAGCGGCCAGCACCGCAAGCGCCCGTTGCGAGATATCGCCCAGGTTGCCAATGGGGGTCGCTACAACATAAAGTCCTGATTCCACTGCGAGTCCCCTGCCTCCTGGCCTTATACTATCGCCGATGAATGTCTGCTGCGCTCACTGAGCGACGCCGGACCCGGTGCGGAAGGATACCATGACCCGATTGATCACCAAGTGCACGCGCTCCGCAGGACGGCTTTGGCCTACCCTCGCCCTCGCACTGCTGGCAGCTTGCGCCAGCCCAACGCCAGTCATCACGCCGGAACCAGAGCCACCCCTGGTGATGGAAGACGAGGCTGACGCCGAGCCGGCAACGGTCGCCCCGCTGCAGATGCCCAGCAGTCGCTGGGATGCGGAATTCTCCTCTGCGGAGTCCTCCCTGGACCGCGTCGACTGGATGCAGGCAGAGCAGACACTGGCCGCACTGCAAGCCCCTCTGAATACCGATGAGACGGCGCGCAGAGACTATCTGCTGGCCCGGGCAGCCTTTTTACGCGGCGACGACGCCCTGGTGGAGAGACTGCTGGAGGGCATTGGCGACGACGGGCCAGCCACTGCGCTACTGCTGCAGCGGGACGACCTTGCGCGGCAGGTTGCCAGCCTGGCGGGGCGCTGGCTGGAGAGTGCGCGTATCGGCACGGGTCAACTCGGCCTCGGAGCAAACGACACCCTGCTGCAACGGCAAATCTGGCATGACCTGAACCGGGTCCCTGTCCCTGAGCTGACTGCGGCGCTTGCCCAGGCTGATGCGGGGAACTGGCAGGGGTGGCTGCAGTTGGCCCTGCTCAACGCTACTGCGGACAGCCTCGGGGAACTGCAGGCAGGCCTGCAGCAGTGGCGGCGCGAACATTCGCAGCACCCAGCGGCCACCGCCCTGCCGGGCGGGCTGGAATTCCTCTCGGAGGCGCTGCAACCGCTGCAGAAAGTGGCGCTGCTGCTGCCGCTGGGCGGGCGCCTGGAACCTGCCGCCAGGGCCGTCAGGGACGGCTATCTGGCGCATTACTACGCAGCCCGCGCCCGGGGAGACGCCAGCCACGATGTCGCTGTTGTAGACACCGATGCCTTTTCCTCCACGGTTGCCGCCTACCAGCACGCTGTGGCCAACGGCGCCGACCTGGTCATCGGCCCGCTGAGCAAAGAGGGCGTCAGCGAGTTGGGCCAGTTCAGCCCGCGACCGGTGCCGGTACTGGCACTCAACCGCGTTGATGAACCGGTAAACCAGGAGGTCAGCGCCCTGGTGCAGTTGTCCCTGGCACCGGAAGATGACGCCGCGCGCATTGCTGAACTGGCCTTTGGTCAGGGTTCGCGCAGGGCGCTGGTACTGCGGCCGGCAGGCACCCGTGGCGCTCGTCTGGAAGACGTACTGCGCCAACGCTGGCAAGCCCTGGGCGGCAGCATCGCCGCAACCGCGGGCTATAGCTCCCCCGAGGCCTACTCCGACCAGATCAAAACCGCCCTGAATCTGGGGGCCAGCGAACAGCGGGCACAAAACATTCGCAGCATGCTGGCGACCAATATCGAGTTCACCGCGCGCCGCAGGCAGGATATTGATGTGGTCTTTCTGCTGGCCGACACACCTGCGGAAGCGCGCTCCCTGAAACCTCTGCTGGCCTTCCACTACGCCGGCACCCTGCCCGTCTACGCAACCTCAAGCATTTACAGCGGCCTGCCAGATCAGCGTGATCGCGACTTGAGCGGCGCCCGCCTGGTGGAGCTGCCCTGGCTTCTGGGCAGTCATCCATCGCTGCGGGTTGCCATCGCCGCTGGCGGGACAGGGAGTGACGATTTTGCCCGCCTCAACGCCCTGGGCGCTGACGCCTGGCTGCTGCAGGCGCGCTTCGCCCAACTGCAGGGCGGTGCCGACACCCTGATCCGAGGCAGCACTGGCCTGCTGCGACTGGATCCAGGGCTGCGTATCCTGCGCGAGCCGCAGCTGGCCACATTTGATGGCAGCGAATTGACCCTGCCCTGACGTAGACTGCCGCTTTGCAGGGAGTGCAGACAATGCTGGCACAGGGTTACGGCTTCGAAGAGCGGGCTGCGCAGTGGGTGCAGGCGCAGGGGTGGCAGATCCTGCAGCGGAATTACCGCTGCAAACTGGGGGAAATAGATATCGTTGCCGAGGACAAGGGACAGCTGGTCTTCATTGAGGTACGGGCACGCAGTAATCTTCGCTTCGCCTCAGCTGCGGCTTCCGTGGATCGGCGCAAGCAGCAGAGGCTGCTGCGTACCGCAGCCTTGTACCTGCGCACCGCAGGCCACCGGCAACATTTTCCCTGCCGATTTGACGTCATCGCCTTTGACCCGCGACAATCCGGGCAGGATGCAGAGCCACGGTGGATTCGCAGTGCCTTCACCGCTTGACACGCCCGCCCCGGACACGACCCATGGATGACGACTACCAGCTTATTGCCGCAAACTTTCAGGAGGTCATTACTACTGTCGCGATGGCCGTGGACGATCTCGCAGCCCCGATCCAGCGGGCCGCCGCGGCGATGACGAACACCCTGCTGGCAGAGGGGAAGATCATGACCTGTGGCAATGGCGCCGATGCCAGCCTGAGCCAGCTTCTCACCGCCACCCTGCTTGGCTGTTTCGAGCAGGATCGCCCCGCCTTGCCTGCCATCACTCTTGCAGGGGACAGCAGCAGCATCACCGGCATCGCCAGCCAGCAGGGTTTCAACGACATTTATGCGCGTCAGATACGCGCCCTGGGGCAGCCGGGTGATACCCTGGTCTGTATCAGCAGCGGCACGGTCCCGGGCAGCGTAGTGCGAGCGGTCCAGGCTGCACACGACCGGAACATGGCGGTGGTTGCATTGTCCAACACCGCGGACCCGAGCCTGGCCGAACTCCTGCGGGGCGGAGACGTCGCGATAAATTGCAGCGCTGGACGACGTCCCAGGGTGACAGAATTGCACACCATGGTCATTCACCTGCTCTGCGAGCTGATTGACCACAGCCTGTTTGGAAACCACAACGGAAGCTCAACATGAAACTGATCGCGCCTTTTATCATCTTCCTCGGCAGTGTTCTCAGCAGCGGCTGTGGCACCATTGCCTCGTCGGTGGAGGCCAATCCGATTACGGACGACCCCAGCCGCCGCACCATGGCCCAGCGTCTGGAGGATGAGAGTATCGAGATCAAGGCCGTGGTGAACATCCACGCCGCAGACAAGGGCTACGACGAAGCTCACTTGATCGCTGTAAGCTACAACGGCTTTGTCCTGTTGGCCGGCCAGGTTGATAGCGAGCAACTGAAAACGCTGGCAGCTGACGAAGTACGCAAGATCCGCGGTGTTCGCCGCATCTACAACGAGCTGGAAGTGGGCCCCGCCACCGGCGCACTGACCCGCACCAAGGATGCCTGGATAACCACCAGGATCAAGTCGTGGCTGCTCGCGAATGTGGACACACCCGGAATACGGACCAAGGTCGTCACCGAGAACAGTGTGGTCTATCTGATGGGTCTGGTAAGCCAGGCGGAGGCCCGGCGCATCGCCGATGTAGCGGCGTCTGTCACCGGTGTAAGCCGGGTAGTCCAGTTGTTTGAAATCCTGCCCTGACAAGGGCAGGACAGTCCACCCAAGGCGCTACTTAACGATCTTGAGGGATGGCCTTGACTCTGCCTTGCCCGGCGCCGGGCCGCCATCACCGCCGGAAGGATCATCCGGGCTCTCCGGAGACTCCTCGGCCTCAAAGACCATACCCTGCCCGTTCTCACGGGCATAAATGCCCATAATCGCCGTTACCGGCGCCAGAATATCAGTCGGCGTGCCACCGAAGCGGCCATTGAAGCTTACCCACTCATTGCCGATAGACAGATCAATGACCGCGCTGGGGCTGATATTGAGCACGATCTGGCCGTCCTTGACGTACTGGCTGGGCACCTCGACGCCGGGCCGGGTTGCATCCACCAAGAGGTAGGGCGTGCAGTCGTTGTCGACTATCCACTCATACAGTGCCCGCATGATATACGGGCGACTGGCGGACATGCTGGAGGTGGTTTTCACAGGCCGACAATACGCTACGGGCGCATCTCGCGCTCTTGTTCGGACAGACTCTCCTGGAAGGACTCACGGTTGAACAGCGTGTCCATATAAGCCAGCAGCGGCTTGGACTGCTTCCCCGGCCGGATATCAATGCCCAGCGCAGGCAGGCGCCACAGGATGGGCGCGAGGCAGCAGTCCACCAGAGTAAACTCGTCGCTCATGAAGAACGGCTTCTCGGCGAAAATCGGTGCTATACCGACGATACCTTCGCGCAACTCCTTGGTGGCTTTGCTGACCACATTGTCACTGCGGGAGTGGAGAATGGAGTCCACCAGAGAGCACCAATCCTTCTCGATGCGATGGATATAGAGACGGCTCTCGGCGCGAGCGACAGGGTAGACCGGCAACAGGGGCGGATGCGGAAAACGCTCGTCCAGGTACTCCATCATGACCTTGGATTCGTAGAGCACAAGATCCCGATCCACCAGGGTGGGCAGAGAATTGTAGGGATTGAGGTCGGCGAGCTCAGCCGGCGGGTGCGCGCTGTCGGATTCAATCATTTCCACCGTCACCCCCTTCTCCGCAAGCACGATGCGAACCCGGTGGCTGTACTGGCTGGTGCTGTCGGAAAAGAAAGTCATGGAAGCACGTCTCGCGACGGCACCCAGTGCGTTTTCATCAACTCGTTTCATAGTGCAGTCCAGAACGGTGAGGGGCTGCAACCTCACGGCTGCAGCCCGGGGGCGATCAGTGTATATCTTTCCAGTATTCGCGGTTCAACAACCAGGCAAAAATGAAGAACAGAGTTATGAACAGCAGCACGTAAACCCCAATACGCTTGCGCTCGGCCGCCATTGGCTCAGCAGTATAGGCCAGAAAGTTGACCAGATCGTACATGGCGCCGTCAAACTCGTCCGGAGTCATGCTGCCTTCGCTGGCGAGGGTGAACTGACCGCAGGGCTCTTCCAGAATGGCCTCACCGGTCAGTGGGTCACGCTTGATTCCACCGTTGTCGGCCTTGACAGGCCCCATGGCGCATTCCTGCATGCCCTGCAGTTCCAGCAGCACATGGGGCATACCCACGTCCTTGAATACCTTGTTGTTCACGCCGTAAGGGCGACTGTCATCCCGATAAAAGGTGCGCAGATAGGTATACAGCCAGTCGGGATTCCGGGCCCTGGCCACCAGGGTCAGGTCCGGCGGAGTGACGCCGAACCAGACCTTGGCCAGAGCATCGTCCATTGCGTTGGTCATGAGTGAGCCGATGCGCACGTCCGGATCGAAAATCAGGTTCTCCGCGAACAGGTCCTCGGGAATGCCGAGGTCGGCCGCAACGCGGTTGTAACGGGAGAACTTCATCGAGTGACAGGCCATACAATAATTCATGTACAGCTTGGCACCGTTCTGCAGGGAGGGCTTGTCTGCCGGGTCCACCTTGACTTCATCGCAGGGGATGGTCCCGCAGTTGTAATCACCGGCAGCACCCACCGCCTTCAGCGGCAGAATGGTGAGGGCCAGGATCAGCGCCAGTCCGGCAAGACTGCCCCAGAAGCCGATGCCGCCGTCCATGGTCACACGCTCAGGCACCGGCTTGGTCTTGTCCAGCGTCGACCAGATGGGCATCAGCAGGAAGAAGGCGAAGTAGAAGACCGAGCAGATCTGTGCCAGGAGGGTACGCTCCGGGGTCGGCGCCTTGACACCCAGCACACCGAGGATCAGGAAGGAAGCCACAAACAGCACCAGCATGATCTTGTTCAGGTTGCCGCGATAGCGCCAGGACTTGACCGGGTTGCGGTCCAGCCAGGGCAGCAGGAAGGGAATGGCCACCGAGGCGGCAAAGGCTACAAAGCCCCAGAACTTGTCGGGCACCGCGCGCAGGACAGAGTAGAAAGGCGTGAAGTACCATACCGGGGCGATGTGATCCGGTGTCTTCAGCGGGTTGGCCTCTTCAAAGTTGGCGTACTCGAGGAAGAATCCGCCCATTTCCGGCATGAAGAACATGACCGCACAGAAAATGAACAGGAACACGCCAATGGCAGGGATGTCGTGCACTGTGTAGTACGGGTGAAATGCTATACCGTCCAAGGGGATACCATCCGGCCCCTTGGTCTTCTTGATCTCCACGCCGTCAGGGTTGTTGGAGCCCACTTCGTGCAGGGCCAGCAAATGCAGTACCACCAGCGCCAGCAGGACGATAGGCAGAGCGACAACGTGCAGGGCGAAGAAGCGGTTCAGAGTGACCCCGGAAATCAGGTAGTCACCGCGAATCCAGGTCACCAGATCTTCACCGACCACGGGAATGGCGCCAAACAGGGAAATGATCACCTGCGCACCCCAATAGGACATCTGGCCCCAGGGCAATACGTAGCCGACGAACGCTTCCGCCATCAGGACAACGAAAATCAGCATGCCGAAAATCCAGATCAGCTCCCGGGGCTTCTTGTAGGAGCCGTAGATCAGGGCGCGGAACATGTGCAGGTACACCACCACGAAGAAGGCCGAGGCGCCGGTGGAATGCATGTAGCGCAACATCCAGCCGTAGTCGACATCGCGCATGATGTACTCGACGGAGGCGAACGCCTCCTCGGCACTGGGGGTGTAGTTCATGGTCAGCCAGATGCCGGTCAGCAGCTGATTGACCAGAACCAGCAGCGAGAGCACGCCAAAGTAGTACCAGAGATTAAAGTTCTTGGGCGCATAATACTGGCCCATGTGGGTGTTCCAGGCGCGCATGATCGGCAGGCGCTCGTCCACCCAGTCCCGCAATCCAATAAGCATTTTCATCAGGCTGCCTCCGCGTCCATGCCAATTACCATGACGTTGTCGCTCTCGTAGAAATAGGGCGGAATTACCAAATTGGTTGACGCCGGGGCACCATTATAGACGCGCCCGGAGAGATCAAACTTGGACCCGTGGCAGGGACAGAAAAACCCTCCCAGCCAGTCGTCGCCACCGAGGTCCGCGGCGCCGACTTCGGGACGGTACTTGGGGGCGCAACCAAGATGGGTACAGAGGCCTTCAGCCACAAAAATTTCGCGGCGAACAGCCCTCTCGGGGCCTTCGATGTAATCGGGCTGGATGGAGATTTCTGAATCGGGATCCTTCAATTCGGGGGTCAGCCTGTCCAGATCAGCAAGCTGCGCTTCGGTCCGGTACACAATATACACCGGCTTGCCGCGCCACTCGACGACCACC
>JBLRXF010000130.1:0-8432 GCA_047920875.1 Haliea sp.
TGTCGGCGGAGCGGTCATTCCCGATGACTACGACGGCAGCGAACGCGCGCTGGAGGCCCTGCGCGAGAACGTGCTCAAGTCCGGCCAGATCGGGCGCATTGTCGCCAACAATTTCAAGTCCACCATTATCGTTGCGCCCCTGATCGAGATCGATCCCAACACCGGCGATCGCCTGGACTACTCCCGCTTTTCCCGGGATCTCGAGGAACTGGTGCGGGACAAGTACGCCTCGGACACGATCAACATCCGCATCACGGGCTTTGCCAAGCTGATCGGCGACCTGATCGAGGGTGCCACGCTGGTGGGCCTGTTCTTCCTGGTGGCCTTTGCGATTACCGCGGTGATGCTGTTCATCTACTCCCGCTGTGGCTGGCTCACCTCCGCGGCGCTGCTCTGTTCCACGGTGGCCGTGGTCTGGCAAATGGGCTTGCTCAAGCTGATGGGCTTCGGGCTGGACCCGTACTCCATGCTGGTGCCTTTCCTGGTGTTTGCGGTGGGTGTGAGCCACTCGGTGCAGATCATCAACCGTTTCGGCAATTTCATTTACCTCAAGGTGTCGCGGCTGGAAGCGGCGCGGCTGACCTTCATCCGTCTGTCCAAGCCCGGGTTCGTGGCACTGGTCAGTGACGGCGTCGGCTTTTTCACCCTGCGGGTGATCGACATTCCTGTCATCCAGGAGCTGGCGGTAGTCGCCGCCACCGGGATCGCGGTGCTGGTCCTGACCAACCTCATTCTGTTGCCCCTGGTGCTGACGTTCACCGGCATCTCCGACCGCTGCGTCAGCTACCGCTCGACCAAGGAAAACAGCCGCTTCAGCCACTGGCGTCTGCTGGCCAAAACCGCGCGCCGCGGTCCGGCCCTTACGATTCTCGGTGTCTGTGCAGTACTGTTTGCCGGCGGCCTGTACTTCGGCCAGTTCCAGAAGATTGGCGACCTGGATCCGGGTGCGCCGGAGCTGCGCCCGGATTCACGCTATAACCAGGACAACGCCTTCCTCACCAGCAACTACTCCACCAGCACCGACGTGTTCGTGGTCATGGCCAGCACCGGGGTACAGGAGTGCGGCAGCTACGAGTTCATTTCGGCGGTGAACTATTTCCAGGGCGTGATGGAAACCGTGCCCGGGGTGCAGTCAGCCATGTCCCTGGTGGATGTCTCCAAGCTCGCTATCCAGGGCATGAACGAGGGCAGCCCGAAGTGGCACGAAACCAGCCGTAACCGCTTTATCCTCAACAACTCCCTGAGCAGCGCACCGAACATGCTGCGCAACACAGACTGCTCCATGGCGCCGGTCATCCTCTTCCTGGACGACCACAAGGCCGATACCCTGGACGGTGTCGTCGCAGAGGTGGAGCGGTTCGTCACGGCCTATAACAGCGATGACCTGCAATTCGACATGGCGGCGGGCAATGCCGGTGTGGAAGCGGCGACCAATATTGTGATCCGCGAAGCCCAGACCAGAATGCTGCTATGGGTCTACGGCGTGGTGATCGCGCTGTGCCTGATCAACTTCCGCTCCCTGCGCATCACCGCCTGCATCATTGTGCCGCTGATGCTGACCTCGGTGCTTGGCCAGGCCCTCATGGCCGGGCTGGGTATCGGTGTCAAGGTGGCAACCCTGCCGGTGATCGCCCTCGGCGTTGGCATCGGGGTGGATTACGGCATTTATATCTACTCTTCGCTGCAGACTTACCTGCGCAGCGGCGAGTCGCTGGAGAACGCCTATTTCTACGCGCTCAAGTCCAGCGGCACGGCGGTGGCCTTTACCGGCCTGACCCTGGCGGTGGGCGTGGGTACCTGGATGTTCTCGCCGATCAAGTTCCAGGCTGACATGGGCCTGATGCTGACCTTCATGTTCTTCTGGAACATGCTCGGCGCGCTGCTGTTCCTGCCCGCCCTGGCCTGGCTGCTGTCACCCCGGGGCAGCAAGGCGTAGATCGGGGACAGGTCTCGCAAGAGACCTGTCCCCAAGCCTGATAGTTCGGGTAAAATGCCCTGCCCGGAGCGAGAAGGCCTTTCCCCATGTTAGACATGGAGCTCATCAACAGCTCGCCATTCTACGAGTGGGCAGCCCTGCTGGCCCTGGCCGCCTTCGTCGGGTTTATCGGCCTGCAGTTACGCCAGCCCATGGTGGTAAGTTTTATCGCGGTCGGCGTGCTCGCCGGTCCCTCGGCGCTGAATATCGTCAGCGAACACGAAAACATCGAGCTGATGGCGGAGCTCGGGATCGCCGTGCTGTTGTTCCTGGTCGGCCTCAAGCTGGATCTCAAGCTGGTCCGTACGCTGGGCGTGGTGGCCCTGGCCACCGGCCTGGGGCAAGTCCTGTTCACCTCGCTGTTCGGCTTTCTGATAGCCCTGGCCTTTGGCATGAGCGTTGTTGCCTCGCTCTATGTGGCGGTGGCGCTCACCTTCTCCAGTACTATCATCATCGTCAAACTGCTGTCGGACAAGCGCGAGGTTGACTCCCTGCACGGGCGTATCGCCATCGGCTTCCTGATCGTGCAGGACCTGGTGGTGGTGCTGGCGATGATGATCCTGTCCTCGTTCGGCATCGGCGCCACGGAGGGTGACAGCGGTGGCGCCCTGGCGCGGGTTGGCGGCATCATGATCAACGGTGCGGTCATGCTGCTGCTGGTGCTGCTGTTTATCCGTTATCTGGCAACGCCGCTGGTCGGGCGCATCGCCCACTCGCAGGAGCTGATGGTGACCTTTGCCATCGCCTGGGCGGCGCTGCTGGCAGCGGCGGGTCACTACCTCGGATTCAGCAAGGAACTGGGCGGCCTGCTCGCGGGGATCTCCCTGGCGTCCACCCCCTATCGCGAGGCGATCGTGGCGCGGCTGGGCTCCCTGCGCGATTTCCTGCTGCTGTTCTTCTTTATCGCCCTGGGCTCCCAGCTGGATCTCAGCTTGCTGGGCGCCCAGATTGGGCCGGCGATGGCGTTCTCCCTGTTTGTCTTGATCGGCAATCCCCTGATCGTGATGGTGATCATGGGGGTACTTGGCTATCGCAAGCGCACCGGTTTCCTGGCGGGCCTGACGGTGGCCCAGATCAGCGAATTTTCCCTGATTTTCATGGCCATGGGGATGACGTTGGGGCATGTGGACGCCCAGGCATTGGGTCTGGTGACCCTGGTGGGGCTCATCACTATCGCCATGTCCGTGTACATGATCACCTGGTCCCACCTGCTGTATCGGTGGCTGGAGCCGGTGCTGGGACTGTTCGAGCGCGATGACCCGCAGCGGGAGGCCTCGGTGGCTGACCAGGAAGTTGATAGTCGCGGCTACGACGTGGTGGTCTTTGGTCTCGGCCGCTACGGCATGGCGATAACCCGCTTTCTCGAAGATCAGGGTTACCGCGTGCTGGGGGTGGACTTCAACCCGGAGGTGGTACGCCAGTTTCGTGAGTGGGGCAAGCAGGTGCTGTATGGCGATGCCGCTGACCAGGAGTTCATGGCAACCCTGCCGCTGCAGGGCGTCAAGTGGGTGGTGTGCGCTTTGCCCCAGCACGATCTCGGTGTCACCCATGAAGATCCAAGGCTGCTGATTCTCAACGGGCTCAGGGACCGTCAGTTCCAGGGCAAGATAGCGCTGGCCAGCCATTACAGCCAGGATGTCGAGGGCCTGCACGACAAGGGTGCCGACCTGGTGCTGTCCCCGTTTACCGATGCAGCTGAGCGCGCGGTAGCCAAGCTGGCGGCAGACATGCAGGCCTGATGCGGGATCTGGCAGCTGCCGCGGCATGATTCTATACTCTGTGCACCGGGCCGCTCTATGGCCAGCCGAGATCATCACTGGGAGTATGCAGTTTGGGAGACAGTGACAACAGGCAGGATGCTGTTCGCGACAGCGGGGCCGGGGCGCCAGACGCCGATGCCACCGAGATCAACCCGGAGGGTTCGCTGCCCGGGGAAAGAGCCCCGGAATCTGGACCCCCGGCGGGCGACTACACCGAATACCAGAGTCCTACCCAGACGTCTGCCGGCTTTGACCGCGCTCGGCAGCTGGCGCAGAAGGCGCGGTCCGAGAGCGGGCGCCTGCTGAAAAAGCGCTTTGTGCTGGAGGACGTGCTGGGCGAGGGCGGCATGGGGCTGGTGTACAAGGCCCGGGACCTGCGCAAGGTCGAGGCGGAGGACCGCAACCCCTACATCGCGGTCAAGGTACTGGGGCAGAATTTCAAGGACCATCCCCAGGCCTTCGTTTCCCTGCAGCAGGAAGCGGTGAAATCGCAGAAGCTGGCGCACCCCAATATCGTCACCGTGCACGACTTCGATCGCGACGGCAGCACCATCTTCATGACCATGGAGCTGCTCAAGGGCGACCCCCTGGACAGCCTGCTGCGGCTGGAAGCGCCGTTCAGCAAGGAAGTGGCCATGCGCTACTTCAACGATCTCTGCTCCGGCCTCGACTACGCGCACAAGCGCGGCCTGATCCATTCCGACTTCAAGCCCGGCAACATTTTTGTCACCACCGGCGGCACCGTAAAAATCCTCGACTTTGGTATCGCCCGCGCCGCCAACAAGGGCGCGGTCAGCCACGACTATGACGCTGGCGACCTGGGTGCGCTGACTCCCGCCTATGCCACCGTGGAAATGGCCAAGGGGGAGCCGCCCAGTTTCAGCGATGACGTCTACGCCCTGGCCTGCGTGCTCTACATCATGCTCACGGGCGAGCATCCCTACGACCGCAAGAGCGCGGCAGACGCGCTGGCGGCAAACCTGAAGCCTGCTCGCCCCGCCGTGCTCAACAACCGCGAGTGGCAGGCCTTGAACGCCGCCCTGAGCCCGGAAAAGAGCCGCCGGCCAGCCACGATCGAGGCCTTTCGCAGTGCCATGGTGCCACCCAAGCGCGGCGCCGGTAGTCTTAAAGGGATTGCCGCAGTGGTGCTGGTATTGGTCATTGCCGGAGGCTGGTTCGGCTACCAGCAGTATCAGACGGGGCTGGAGCAGCAGCGCGCTATCGCCAGCCGCTTGCAGGCAGCGAAGGACTGTTTTTACGGTCAGGATTTCACCTGCGCGATAGAAAACGCACTGGTAGTGCGCAGCCTGGCGCCGCAGGATCCGGAGGCCGGCCAGCTGCTGGCGGCGGCGCAGCAGGCCCAGGCGGAAACCGAGCAGGAACAGCTGGTCAGCAGCCGCCTGGCGGATGCCGAGGCCTGCTTTGCGGCGGCTGACTATGCCTGTGCCGGCAGCCGGCTGCGCACTCTGTTGGACCTCGTTCCCGGCCAGGCCCAGGCGATCCTGCTGTTGCAGCGGGTAGACCGGGAAATCGCGCGCCAGACCATTGCCGGCCATCTGCAGGAAGCCGACGCCTGCATTGCCGGCGGCGACATCGATTGTGCCCGCACGGCCCTGGCCAGCGCCCGCGAGGCCGGTGCCGAGTCTGCGGAGCTGGAGCAGGCCCAGCGCCAGGTGGACACCATGGCCGAGGAGCTGATGATGGCCGCCCGCGATCGCGAAGAGCGCCTTGGGCTGCTGCTGGCAGAGGGCAGGGCCTGCCTGGGGATGAACGATTTCGCCTGTGTTGATGGCCGCGCGGCCCAGCTCAGGTCGGCGGATCCGGGCAACGCCGGAGCCCTGGAGTTGGAGCAGGCGGCAGCGGCGGGGCGGGAGCAGCAGCGCTTCCGTGAGCAGACCGTGGAGGGTTTTCTCAAGGAGGCGGAAGACTGCTTCCAGCGCAAGAACTACAGCTGTACGATTGCCAAATCGGAATCCGCGCTGGCAATCATTCCCAGGCATACGGCTGCCAGTGCCCTGATCCGGCGGGCTGACGAGGCGCAGAGCAAGGCAAAAATGAATATTTCCATACAATAGACTATGGTGAAGGTGGGACAGCGGCCGCCGTGGCTGCAGGGGGAATAATAATGCCAGTGTTTGCCAGATATGCGATTGCCGTGGGCCTCGGTTTGGGTGCGGCCAATGTCAGCCAGGCCAGCTTCTTCAAGGATCTGGTGGATTCCGTGCAGCGGACGGCGGAGGACACGGTAAAGCAGGTGGTGGTCCAGACCACCAGCGACCTGATTCGCGGCATGATCATCGGTTATACCACCGTGCAGGTGAAGACCGAGCGCCAGGTGTCCGAGGAGTTCGAAAAAGAAACCGGCAGTCTGCCGGTCAACCCCAAAGTCAGCGCCTACCGCAGCGAGATCCTGCCCGGAACCTCGGTGCGTCCGGGTGCCGAAGTGCGGGTCAAGTCCCATATCGAGGTGGTCCCCGGCACCAGCGGCAGCCGCGCCAACATCGAAGAAAAAATGACCATTTGGGACAACGACGACAACAGCATCGCCCTTAACAGCATGACCAAGGCGCCGGGCTCCAGCGCGGCCAACGGCGGCGCCTTTACCAGTGAGTTCACCTTCAAGCTGCCTGAGGGCCTGCCCCAGGGTGTGTACCCGGTCAGCACCCACCTCTTGCTGAACGGTGAGCAGGTCGGCGACCAGAAGCACGGGCTGCAGCTGGTGCTTCAGGTAGACACCAATGGCGCGATGCAGCTGGCGGGACGCTAGTTCTCCGGCAGAGCAAAGCGCTGGCGCAGGAAGCGGGCGATACCGTCCTCGTCGTGGTGGCCGATGACCTCGGTCGCCACTGCCTTGACGTAGTCCTTGGCGTTATCTGGCGCGTAGCACTCATCGGCCAGGGCAAACATGCTGAGGTCGTTGTCGCTGTCGCCGAAGCACAGCACCCGGCTCACCCCCAGCTCCTCCCTGAGCCGCGTTACCGCATTGCCCTTGCTGGCATCAACGTGGTGAATGTCTATCCACTTCAGGGCTGAGCCTTCCAGCGCATCGCCGCTGTAGGCCACCAGATTGGGCTCTCCCTCGACCATCCGTGCCACCGCCCCGATGGCGTCGGGCTTGCCCAGAGCGCTGACGTTGGTGATGTCGGCGTCGGCCGGCATCTTGTCCACGGGCAGCACATCCACCTCCGAACGCTTTTTGAACTCCTCGGCCAGGCGCCGCTCCACGTCGTTCTGTAGCGGCGTGTGATAGATGGCGTGGTAGTTGCCGGGTGCCAGGGTGAAGATAAAGGGCGTGACCTCCTGCGCCATGACGGCGGTCAGGACCTGCTCAATCTCGGCCTGGGTCAGGAAGGTGGTGTGGCTGTAGTCTTCGGCTTGCGGGCACCAGATCACGGCACCGTTCTTGAACACCTGGGGCAGGGTAAAGCCGTGGCCGTGGAGGATGTCGCGGGCCGCATGCAGGGTGCGTCCGGTGGCCACGGTGTAGGCAATACCCTGCTGCGACAGCAGGCGCAGGGTGTCCCGCGTGTAATCGCTGATGTGCGAGCGGCTGTCGAGCAGGGTACCATCGAGATCAAAAACGACCAGTTCCAAAGTGACTCCGGGCTTGTATCAGTGGAGGTTTGACGGGCAAGCTGGGGAGGATAGCGGTTCACCGGGTGGAGGTCGAGAACGCAGTGACATTGAAGTCGACAGGACTGGGGCACAGCACCCGCTGGTTGCTGCTGCTGGCGCTGCTGGTATTGGCCGCGGGTTGTGGCGAGGAGCCTCGCTACGCGCCGCTGCCGCCCGGTTCCGTGGTGCTGGCTTTTGGCGATAGTGTGACCTGGGGCACCGGCGCCAACCGGGGGGAGGATTTTCCCTCGCTGCTGGCCGCCCGCAGTGGCTGGCAGGTGGTCAATGCGGGAGTGCCCGGCGATACCGCGGCGGCGGCACGGGAGCGGATCGGTGGCCTCCTGCAGCAGCATAACCCGGCACTGGTCATTGTTGAGCTCGGGGGCAACGATTTCCTCCGCAAACGCGCGGACAACCAGGTGGCCGCGGACCTGCGCGAAATCCTGCAGGCGGTGCAGGAGCACGGTGCGATACCGGTGCTGGTGGCGGTGCCGCGAGTGTCGCTGCTGCGCGCCAGTGTGGGGGCGCTGCAAGATGCGCCGCTGTATGCCCGGTTGGCAGAGGAGCACGGCATATTGCTGGTGGCCGACGTGTTTTCAGGCGTGCTGTCGCAGGCGTCCCTGCGCGCAGACAGTATCCACCCCAACCGGCAGGGCTACGAGGTGTTCGCTGACGGACTGGCGGCAGCCCTGCGCGAGGCCGGGCTGCTGCCGCAAGCCTAGTCAGCTCAGCCGGCGGGGCCGAAAGCGTACTCGCCGCCCTGTTCCAGCGCGCGCCGGTAGGCGGGGCGGGTGTGAATGCGCTCGCGGAAGGCCGCCAGGTTTGGGTAGGGCTCCAGCGTGTGCAGCAGGGGCGCGATTTCGGCAACGAATGAGAGCTGGATGTCGGCGCCGGAGAAACTGTTGCCCACCAGCCACTCCACCCCCTCCAGGGCCGCGTCGATGTAGCCGAGATGCCGCTCCAGTTCGTCGTTGATCCGCGGCTGCAGCGCGGCGCCCTGGTCCGGCAGGCGCGAGGTGTACATGCGCAGCATCAGCGGCAGCATGGCACTGCCCTCGGCGTAGTGCAGCCACTGCAGATAC
>JBLRXF010000131.1:0-8404 GCA_047920875.1 Haliea sp.
GGCCCAGATCCGGGTCCGGGTCTCCCGGTCATAGGGCTCGAGCAGGTTTTTCAGCTCGAAATAGATGAATGAGCTGAGAGACGTGTAGAGCAGGATGAACAGAGCGATTCCCAGCAGGTAGGGACTGCGCAGGAACTCCGTGAACCCCGCCAGGGGGTTGCCGCCGATGTAGTCGAAATCCCGCGCGCCGGCGGTCACCCCCGCATTGTCGAGATCCTCGATCTTGAGCCGCTGCAGCCAGTAGACCAGGGGCAGGGTGGCGACCAGGGCCGCGCTGCCGATGAGCAGCAGGGTGTCGGTACCCGCGTCTGCCGCCAGCAGGGCGGTGAAGGCCGGGCCGAGCATGGCGCCGACGCTGGCGCCCGCGCCGATGAAGCCGAACAGGCGCGTGGCCTGGGGTTTGGCCCAGGTGTCCGCCATGAAGCTCCAGAATACGGAGATATGGAACAGGCTGAACACGCTTATCCAGACATAGAAGGCCTTGTCCAGCAGAGTGCGCTCCGCTACGGCCTGGATGCCCAGGAAGAACAGGACAAAGGTCGCGGCGAAGAAGCCGTACACCGCCGGTACCAGGTGGCGCAGGCGGATCCGGGTCACGGCGTTGCCATACAGCGATACCGCGATCACGCTGAAGACGAAAGTGAGGGTCCACAGCACGCTGACCTCGGCATCGCTCCAGTCACTGGCCATGGCATCCCGCACCGGTCGCAGAATGTAGTAGGCGGCCATCAGTATCAGCACCAGACTGAAAGAGCCCAGTGTTGCCCGCACTTCCTGCGGGTGGATGTCGCAGGCGAAGTCCAGTCCCCGCTGCAGCAGGGAGGGTTGCTGTTCGCTCACGCCGCTGCGCCTGTGTCTTGCACTACAGGGCGGTAAAGGCGCGCATCATCTCCGCGCGCTGGCGGCTGTCCGGCAGCGGGCCGAAGTTGGCCTGCATATTGTCCTGCATGTGGTGGACCTTGGAGGTGGCGGGAATCAGGCTGGTTACCGCTTCGTGACCCAGGATCCACTTGAGGAAAAACTGTCCCCAGCTGCTACAGCCCAGCTCTGCGGCCACCGCCGGCAGAGCCTGGTCGCGGGTTTTTGCGAACAGGGAGCCGCGCTGGAAGGGGCGGTTGATCATGGTGGCGATGCCGCGCTCCTGTGCCAGCGGCAGCAGTGCCTGCTCCGCGACACGGTCCTCCATGTTGTAGCTGAACTGAACGAAATCCAGCGGCTCTCTGCGCATGATCGCCAGCAGCTCCTCGTGATTGCGGCCGTGGGAAGTGGTGATGCCGATGTAGCGTACCTTGCCTTCGGCTTTCCACGCCTTCAGGGTGGCCAGGTGGGTGTGCCAGTCCTGCAGGTTGTGAATCGCAATCAGGTCAAAGCGCTCCACCGCCATGCGCTCGGCTGAAGTCTGCATCTGGGCAATGCCCTCCTCCCGGCCCGTGGTCCAGACCTTGGTCGCGGCGAACACCGGCGGCCGTGGCGACAGTGTGCGGAGGATGTCGCCGACTCGGGATTCCGCTTCGCCGTACATGGGTGATGAGTCAATTACCGTACCGCCGGCAGCGAAGAAGGCTTCCAGGACAGCTCCCAACTGCGCCAGTGTTTCCGGGCTGGCGGGTTCGTCGAATGTCTGCGAGGTGCCCATGCCGATGACCGGCAGCCGCTCGCCGGAGCTGGGCACAGGGCGGGTGTTCGCAGAGGATGAGGTGCTTTGCGCGGGAGGCTGAGCACGGGCGATGCCGGCATCGAGCAGTGGCAGGGTGGCTGCGAGCTGGAGAATCTGGCGTCTTCTTAACATGATCCGCTCCTTGAGTCTGTGGGGGTCGAATGCATGCTCGCCGGGCGAGGTTCTAGCTGTTGGCCAGCATCCATTTGCGCAGTCGGTTGGAGTCGCCGAAGGGGGTGAGTTTACCAAAGGAGTTGAGCAGCACGATGGACACCGGTTCGCCCTCGATGGTTGCCTGCATGACCAGGCAGCGGCCGGCTTCATTGAGGTAGCCGGTCTTGCTCAGGCCAATTTCCCAGCTCTGGTTTTTCAGCAGGCGGTTGGTGTTGTTGTAGTTGAGGGCGCCGCGACCGGCAAAGGGATAAACCTCCATCCCTGGCGTGGTGCTGGCCTCGGCAATCAGCGGATAGGCACCGGCGGCGCGCACCATCAGGGCCAGGTCCCGGGCGGTGGACAGGTTGTCGCCGTGCAGGCCAGCCGGGTCCGCGAACTGGCTGTTGCGCATGCCCAGCGCTTCCGCTTTCAGGTTCATCGCCGTGATGAAGGCTTCCAGCCCGCCGGGATAGGTGCGCCCCAGCGCGCTGGCGGCGCGGTTCTCGGAGGACATCAGTGCCAACAGCAGCATTTCCCGCCGGGTGAGCGTCGCGCCGTAGTCCAGTCGGGAGCCGGTCAGGCGCATCAGATCGCGGTCGGCCTGGGTCACCGTGATCCGCTCTTCCAGATCCAGCCCCGCATCCAGGATCACCATCGCGGTCATGACCTTGGTGATGGAGGCGATGGGGCGGACGGTGTCGGTGTCCTTGCCGTAGATCACATTGCCATTGGCATCGATGACGATCGCGGAGGCGGATTTCAGTTCGGGGTTGCCGTTGAGCTGGCTGAACTTGCCGAAGCTGGCGGCAAAGGCGGTGGTGGGCAGGAGCAGCATCAGGCACAGGGCCCAAGGTAACGATTTCATACTCGGTTTCCAGGCTTGTCGATAGTCTGCCGGCCGCCGCAGTGGCTCGGGGCGATTCCTCTGCGGGCAGTGTGCCCCAGCTCCGCCATTGGCGCCAGAGCTTAAACCCGCGAACCCGAACTTTAGCTTCGCCCGCCTCAGCCGGGCTCCCATTCAGCTCCGGCGGAAACCCGCAGCAGGCCGCGGAAAATGCGCTGCGCCGAGGTCTCCCCGCTCAATACCTTGTAGACGTCACTGGCAATGGGCATTTCCACCCCATACTGTGCTGCCAGGCCCATCACCGCGGGTGCGCTCTTGGCGCCCTCTGCCACCATGAACATTTCCGCGGAGATGGTCTCCATGCTCTTGCCGCGGCCCAGCTCCATGCCGACATGGCGGTTGCGGCTTTGGGGGCTGGTGCAGGTGGCGATCATGTCGCCAATGCCCGCCAGCCCGGCGAAGGTTTCCGGCTGGCCACCCATCGCGCAGCCAAGACGGCTGATCTCCGCCAGGCCGCGGGTGATCAGGGCGGCCCGGGTGTTGTCTCCCGCACCCAGGCCGTCACCCATGCCCACGGCAATGGCGATGATGTTCTTCAGCACACCGCCCAGCTCACAGCCGATCACGTCGGTGTTGGTGTAGACCCGGAACAGGCCGCTGGAGAACAGGCACTGCAGTTCGCGCAGAATGGTGGCATCTTCCATGGCGATGACGCTGGCCGCTGCCTGCCCCGCCATGATTTCGCGGGCCAGGTTGGGACCCGTGAGCACGCCCACCGGATGCCCCGGCATGACCTCGGCAATAATTTCGGTCATCCGCATGCGGGTGTCCAGCTCCAGCCCCTTGGTCAGGCTGATGACCGGTACCCAGGGCCGGATGTGTTTCCGGACCTCCTGCAGCACGCTGCGGAAATTCTGTGACGGGATGCCCATGACGACGACGTCGGCGCCGGCCACGGCCTCGCCGATGTCGGCGGTGGCCCGCAGCTTCTCTGGCAGGCGGGCCCCGGGCAGGTAGGTCTCGTTGCTGTGATGGGTATTGATTTCCCGCACGGTCTCGGGGTTGCGGGCCCAGAGCACGACGGGTGCGTTGCGGGCCACCAGGGCGGCGACCGTGGTACCCCAGGAGCCGCCTCCCAGCAGACCGACTTTGAGATGGCTCATGACACTGGCTCCTTGAATCGGTCGCGGCCGGTGAGGCCGATGGCGCGGATAACCTCCAGCCGCCGTTTGATTTCCCGCAGCTGCCGCGCCAGCGCCTGCCGCTGCTCGCCCCGTTTTGGCCCGCCACCGCTGGCCAGCTCGCGGTGCTGCAGCATCTGGAAGCCGTTGCGGAACAGCAGCTTGCCGATGGAGGATTCGCTGCTGATGCGACGCTGCAGGTACAGCTGTCGGCCCAGCTTCAGCGCCTCATTGACACAGGCCTGTTCCTCCAGGTCCTGGTCTGCCGGCAGCCTGGCGGCGAGGTCGGATACGACGGAATAGGCCTCTACATAGGTGAGCAGGGTGACGTGGGCCACCAGGGGTGTGAGCGCCAGCAGCAGCTGGGTGAAGCCGCCGGGCGTGCTCTCCGGCAGCGATTCCCAGTCCGGGTTGTAGCGCGCCAGCTCGTCGCGGATCTCCTGATGGAACTCGGCGCTGGGAGCGTAGAAGAATTCGAACTTGAACAGGTCGCGCAGCGTATCGACCTCGGCCCAGAAAACCTCAAGCGCCTGTGCCTCGCTGGCCTCCGTGCTCTTGACCAGTGCCAGCTCGATAATCGCCTTGTTGACGAAAAAGTGAATCACGGTATTGCGGTAATAGCTGGCTACCGGGTGCTGTTCCAGCGCGATGCCGTAGACGACCTCGGGGCCTTCGTCGTAGCGGGTGACGATGCCCTCGTTGATCATGATCCCCAGCAGGCCGTCGATATGCTCGGCATAGCCGCGGTCGAAATCCGCCGAGATGCGCAGCTGGCGCGCCTCGGCCCAGGCCAGCAGCACCCGCAGCTCTTCCACCACCTCTGTCTCGGTGAGGGCCTTGGGCGCCGCGCCGAGCAGGCTCATGGTCACCAGCGAAGGGAAGGTGATGGGCGTGACGCGATTGGCTTCCACCGCCACCTCGAAGGCGATCTTGGACAGGGCCAGGCTGTCGTCCGGCTCCGGGGCCCGGGACAGCACCACCGGCTGGCCGATATCCATGTAGATTTTGCCCATGGGCCGGGCCAGGCTGCGCACATAGCCGATAAACCAGCGCAGGGACTCCGCGCCCTTGCCGCGCCCGGTCTGCTCGGTGGCATACTCTTCCACATCCCGGATGAGGTCGTAGCTGATGGAAATGGGAATGATGTGGATGTCCCGGGCATCGGTGGCGTGACAGGCTTCCAGCACATACTTGAGCAGGCCGTAGCGCGGCGGCATCAGCTTGCCCAGACGTGAACGGGTGCCTTCAAAGGACCAGTTCATTGGGAAGCGCTTTTCCATCAGGTAGCCGATGTAGTGGCGCAGGGTGAGCTTGTACAGGGTGTTGTCGCCGAAGCTGCGCTTGATGAAGATGCCGCCGGCCCGGCGCACCATGAAGCCGACGCCGGCGAAATTGATATTGGCGCCGCCGAACATGTGCGGCATGGGGAAGTCATGGTCGTAAAGGACCTTGGGCACCACCATGCCGTCGAGGTAGGTTTTGTGGGTCCACAGCAGCATGGACGGGTGGTCGCGGACAATCTGCCGCATGTGCTCGACGGCCGCCGGATCAACCACGATCTTGCGCTCGTAGCCCAGGCGCAGGCAGAAACTGCAGAAGCTGGCCCACACATCCAGCCAGAAGGTGCTGGGAATGGAGATCATTTCCTGCATGTAGCCTGAGGCTTCCTTCAGCAGTGCCGCCTTGCTGCTGCCCTGCTGTGCGGCCAGCTGCTCCAGGGCTTCGTTGTAGCTGCGGTTGGCGCGCAGGCTCTCCGCCACATAGCGCGGCACTTTGTAGCGCCCCCCTTGCAGGCGCCGTTCGGCAATATCCAGCACCACCGCCGCCTGGCGCGCGACAAAAGTGCCGAAAGCGCGCGCATCGCTGGCGCTGTCCTCGGCGTACTTGCCGAGATAGCGGCCGCGCAGGTTGGCCAGCGAGTCCGGTTCTCCGCTCACCAGATGCAGACGCTCTGGCTCGCGGGCGGCAATACCGCGGGCCCGACCCGGGCGCGGGCGGCGTGGGTCACCGAAGATGAGATCCTGCAGACGCGGGCCGGAATTGATAGCGGCCAGGGGCGGTGTCCAGGCGACCCGCAGCGGCGCGATAATGGCGTCATCGCTCACGGCCAGCTGTTCGCTGATGCGGCTGGGATCGATGCCGCGCCGGTCATCGCCCAGATTCAGGGACAGGCGCAGACCCATGCGTGCCTCTCCCTGTTCCTGCACGGCATGAGTCGAGATCCAGCGCTCCAGCAGTTCCTGCTCGAAGCCGTTGCGGGCGTCGAGAATGAACACCACCGGTGCGGCCCCGGCGGGCCAGGGGCTGGCTCTGAGACGGTCTTCCAGGCTCACGGCCCGGCAGTCCGCAATTTCGGCCTGGCCTTCGTCCTGGCCGCAGGCTTGGGTTTGGGCTCTGGCTGCGCCTTGACCCTGGTTTTGGTCTTGGCCTTGGTGTGCGACTTGCTGCTGGGCTGGGTTCCTGTCTTCGGCCCCTTGCGCTTGCGCTTCGGCGTATTGGCCGGCAGCTCTTCCGGTGGCTGTCCCAGCCCGCGCAGAAACAGGTTGCGCACCTCGCGCACATGCTGGTCCAGGTTGGCCGCCGTCCACGCCGATGTGTCTATCGGCGCCAGCACCTCCACATCCACGGTCGCCGGCCGGAACACGAATTCTCCCTTGGGCGCGACGTCGCCGGCATTGCGGATCACGATGGGAATGACGGGCACGCCGGCCTGCATGGCCAGATGAAACGCACCCTTCTTGAACGGACCCAGCCGCGGCGAGACGCTGCGCGTGCCCTCGGGTGCCAGCGCCACCGACTTGCCTTCTTCGCGCATGGCATCTACCAGCGGCGCCATGGCCTCGATGGCGCTGGCGGAATTGGCGCGGTCAATCATGACCACCCCGCCCAGCTCCAGGACCTTGCCGATGACAGGCATGTCACGAATCTCTTTCTTGCCGACGCCGGCCATGTCGCGCCGCAGCAGGCTGGCGATGATCACCACATCTGCCTTGCTCTGGTGGTTGAAGATGAACACCGCCGGCCGCTGCGACCACAGGTGTTCCTGCCCCTTGACGTTGAGGTCGAGGCCGATCAGGGCGCTGGCGGTGTCGGCGAACAGGGACAGGGAAAAGTTGATGGACTGGCGTTTGGATCGGGTCAGGGCGTAGACCGGCAGTCCTGCCAGGAAGGTGGGAATCAGGCTGACCGTTGCTGCGGCTGAGCGCAGGTACTGGGACACCGACGGGCGCCCACGGCTGGTGAAACGCACCACCGGCCATTGCCGGTCCCGGGCGGTGCCCAGCAGGCGGCTACTGGGATTCAGCACCCGCGGATAGCCTACCCGCTCCAGCAGCAGGAGGTCGTCCTGGCTGTCACTGTAGAAAAAACTCTGGTCCAGGTCGGCGCCCTGCTCGGTTGCGAGCTGTTCGGCCGCGTCCACCTTGCCCTGGCCGAAGCAGGTGGGGCGGATGACGCCGCCGGTGAACATGCCGTCCTCAACTTCAAGCCCGGTGCACATCAGGTGGTCGATACCGAGGTCCCGGGCCGCGGGCTGGACCTGGTAGCAGGTGGCGGAGGAAATGATGGCAACCGTGTGGCCCTTGGCGCGGTGGGCGTCAATCAGGGCGCGGGCTTCCGGGTACACCCGGCGCGCGATCTGGTCCCGGTACAGGGTTTCGCCGAATTCGTGGTAGCTGTCCTCATCAATGCCGCGCAGGAACTGGGCGGTGACTGTCATCATGGCTGAAAAGCCCAGATTGCCGAGGCCGAAACTGGCCATGGCCTGCACCAGTTCAATCAGTTCCCTGGCGTTCAGGTCACCGCGCCGCAGTTGCTCACGAATGAACACCGTGGCGGAGTAACCTGAGATGACCGTGCCGTCGAAATCGAAGATTGCGGCGACTTCTGGACCTGAGGGCGCCGCCTCAATGTCCCTCAGTAGTTGTCGGATGCTTGCCATGCCATTCCTTGCAGCGCCCGCTAGCCGGGCTCGTTATTCTCCCGGCAAGCATACTGATCCCCCGGAGGATAGGGAAGCGCTCAGGCCAGCGCCCTGAGTTTGCCCTCCGCATCGATTTCCATTAGCGCATTGCGCGGGTCCGCAGTTTCCCAGTAGCCGCGCAGGGAGAGCAGTTTTCCCTCGGCGTTGACATGGTAGGTGAAGATGCCGTGTACCTTCTGCTGAAAGGTTTTGCCGTCGCCGCCGTCAATGGTGATGGTCAGATTGACGTGGTTGGCGACTTCGTCACCGGCGGCAAAGGATTCGAGAATCTCGATGCGGATATCCACCGGGGCAATGAAGTTGTCCCAGAAAGCTTCCCTTGCCGCCGGACCGCGGTGACCGTGGCCTTCAGGGTCGATGTGGGAAACCCCGATGGGATCCTGGATGATGGCATCCTCGGCATACAGGCCCAGCCAGCCGGCCTTGTTCTTGCTGTGTACATACTCTCTGGACAGCAGCGCTGCACGCCGCGCCGGGTGTTCATTGTCAAACATGGCAGATCCTTATTATTGGGATGACCGGGAGAGTGTATACCCTGCAGCGCAGGGTGCGCGCAATAGCGGTTCAGACATCCTGACCGCGCGCGT
>JBLRXF010000132.1:0-8349 GCA_047920875.1 Haliea sp.
GCCTGTCGGCCTGGGTCAAGAATCTGACCGACGAGGAATACCGTGAGTGGGGTATCGACTTCGGCACGCTCGGTTACGCTGGCAACACCTGGAACCAGCCCCGCACCTTCGGTTTCGACGTGATTTACCAGTTCTAAACGGGGGCTACCGGCCAGGGGCACCTGGCCGGAGGCTCACGAAAAAAGGGGGCAGATCCATGGACCTGCCTCCTTTTTTTGTGCCCGCTTTTTTGTTGTTTATGACCTGAGCCCAAGCGCACGCTCCGGCAGGTCAAGCGCCTGCAGTATCTTCATCCGCAGCTGGGCGTTGTAGTCCGGATGCACCGCCAGGAAATCCCTCACCGTCGCTACCGCCTCTGCTGTGTGGTGATTCTGCAGCGTTGCGTGCAGCCAACCTGATGGAAAGAAGATATCGCCGGTGATCTGAATCTCCTGGAGCAATTCCAGGCTGTGCAGGATATACCGCACTGAATGCGCCGTTCGGGAAGGATGATGCAGATAGCCCAGCGCATCCAGCACCCAGTTTTCGGTTGCTCTGTTGGCAGGGTCCGCCAGACTGGCAAAGAAGCGATCGCGCACCGCGGGGTCGGGCGCCAGGGCTGGCAACAGGAATTGCAGCCGACGGCGGCTGTCGGGGTTCTCTGTCTGCGCCAGCTGCGCAGTGAGGACTGCATCCGCCTGCTTCGGCAATCGCAGCGCCAGCCGCTCTGCAAGGCGAATGCGGTCGTTCTCCGACAGCTGCAAACCCGTCACCGTCTCGTTACCGCGCCAGATCTCCAGCAGCCTTCGCAGAGAATCCGGCTGCACCGCCAGCAGGCTCAAGCTATCAAACAACAGCCGCGTGCGCCCCGGATCATCGCTGGCGGCAATGCCCGCCCAGAGGACCGACTCCAGCCGGAGCTGCAGCTCGTCCCGGACTGCATCGGGTAACAGGGACTGCTGCAGGCGACCAAGCTGAGACAGGGCAGTGGCCAGCAGCAGCTGGTTGGGCTCCTCTGCCACAATGTCCAGCAAGGCGGCGGTGTAATCCCCGGCATTGATACCCGCTCCAGCCAGCACGCCCTCATACAGGTCCAGCAACAGGCGGCCCCGGTCCGCCAGCGCCAGGTCCCGCCAGGCCTCCAGCTGCACCAGCTGGGCCGGCTGCGGGCCGTAAAAGAGCGCCGCGTCCGAGACTTGCAGGGCGCGCTCAGGAAACCCGCTGCCGTGCACCCAGACCTCACTCCAGCTGGCCAGGTCCACCGCGGTCAACGGATCCAGAATTGCGACCAATGCGGGCCAGGTAGCATTGCCGTACGCGTAGCGGGCCAGATACTCCCGCATGCCCTCGCGGAACGGCTCTTCACCCAGTATCTGCTCCAATTGCCGCATCATGATCGGCGCCTTGTTGTAGATAATCGGCCCGTACAGCTGACCAGCCTCGTTCAGGTTGTCGAGCTGTTGGCGGATGGGATTCGCGCCTTCCGAGCGGTCTACCGCGTAGGCGGCGGGATAGTGACGCAGGAGGAAGTTCAGCTCATGGTCGATGTCGGGAAAACCCGGATTTACCATCTTCGCCGCCATGAAATTGGCGAATACTTCCTTGGTCCAGACGTCATTGAACCAGCGCATGGTCACCAGATTGCCAAACCACATATGGGCCACTTCGTGGGCAATCAGACTGGCGCGGCGCAGCAGTTCCTCGTCAGTGGGATCCTCGTCCAGCAGCAGCAACTCGGCCCGATACTGGATGGCGCCGACATGCTCCATACCGCCGTACTGGAAGGCGGGAATGAGTGCAAAATCGAGTTTCGCGAAGGGGAAGGCGATGCCGGTATAGTCCTCCAGCCAGGCGACGGCATCCCGATGCTGGGCAAAGATGGCATCCAGGTTGCGGGCCAGCTTGTCCTGATCCGTCTCCCGATGCAGCAGAGTCATGCTGCGCTCGCCCCACGCCTGCCGCTCGGTCTGGAAATCCCCGGCGACAAAGGAGAACAGGTAGGAACTGAAGGGTTCGGTAACGGCAAAGCGGTGCAGAGTTGTCTCGGCACCCGGCTCCGCTGTCAGCAGCGGACCGTTGGCGAGTGCCTGCCAGTCCGCGGGCAACGCCAGACTGAGCTCCCAGGTGGCTTTCAGATCGGGCTGGTCAAACAGCGGCAAGGCGGTACGGGCCCGATCCGGCACAAACAGGGTGTAGAGATAGTCCGGATTGCGGTTGAGAGCGCTGTCACCGGCAACAAACGTCATGGCGACCGTGTTGGCGCCCGCACGCAGCAATGCCGCCGGCAGCAGAAGGTGCTCGCGCTCCACCACGACCGTCAGCGGGCTGCCGTTGATCGCCAAGGCCTGCAGCGACTCGGGCGAAGCGCGAAAGTCCAGCTGCAGGGGCGCGCTGGCATCCGTCAGGGTAAAGCGGATCTCCACCTCACCGCGAATCGGCTGCGACTGCTCCCCAGGGATCGCGAAGTGCAGCCGGTAGTGCAGCCCGGACAGCCGCGCGGCCCGCTGTTCCGCCAGTGCCAGTGACACCCCCGGCTCTACCGGCATCTCATCCACCTTCCCGCAGGCCCCCAACCACACCACCAGCAACACAATCCATACGCGCATCGACTATCCTCCCAGAGGCTACTATACGCCGCCTCGGCCATTTCGCGAGCATCAGCAGGCGCGCAGTTAACCGCCGGTGTATTTACTGTTAACATCGCCCCCTGACCGCAAAACGGACGACAACGCATGCTGCCTCTACTGGCTGCCTCGACCCGGGCCGCCGCCCTGCTGTGCTGTTCCCTGCTCCTTGCTGCCTGCACCGACGGGCCCTGGAACAACCCCAACCCGCCCACGCCCACCGGCCTGGTAACCTACCAGTCGATGATATCGCCGGCACCGCCCAAACATCTCGATCCAGCCATCTCCTACGCTTCGGATGAATCGCTGATCCTGATGCAGATCTACGAGCCCCCCATGGGTTACCACTTCCTCAAACGCCCCTACGAACTGATCCCCCTGGGGGCTGAGGACTTTCCGGAAATCACCTTTCTGAATGCCGGCGGCGAGGCGATTGACCCCGACCAGGAGGACGTCGCGTTTTCCCGCTACCGACTGACGGTGAAGGCAGACGCCCACTACCAGCCGCATCCAGCGTTTGCGGTCGACGACAGCGGGGCACCGCGCTACCTGTTCAACGATCCACAGGAAGGGCGCAGCTTCCGCCAGATCAGCGACTTCCCCCACACCAGCTCCCGATCCGTGAGCGCCAACGACTACGTCTACGCCATCAAACGCCTGGCGGACCCCTTCAACGGCTCGCCCATGCTCGGCTTCATGGCCCAGTACATCGTCGGCATGCAAGAATTCTCTGAAAGCCTGCAGGGTATCCAGCGGGAGGGCTGGCTCAACCTCGACCAGTACCCCATGGAAGGGCTGGCGGTGGTGGATGAGCGCCGCTTTGACATCACCATCAAGGGCCGCTATCCACAGTTCAGCTACTGGCTGGCGATGCACTTCTTTGCTCCCATTCCCCCCGAGGTGGACCGCTTTTTCCACAATCCGGGTTTTATCGATCGCAACCTGACTCTGGACTGGTGGCCGGTGGGCAGTGGCCCCTTCATGATGGTGAAAAACGACCCCAACAGCGAAATCGTGCTGGAACGCAATCCCAACTTCCGCGAAGACTACTACCCCAGCGAAGGCGAGCCCGGTGACGCCGAACAAGGCCTGCTGGAGGACGCCGGCAAGCGCCTGCCGCTGGTGGACCGGGCGGTATTCCGCCTCGAGAAAGAGGTCCTGTCCCTGTGGACCAAGTTCCTGCAAGGCTACTATGACCGCTCCGGCGAAACCCACGGCAACACCAACCGGGTATTTGACCAGGCTTTCGTGGTCGGGCCCGACGGGGTGGAACTGAGCGCGGAAATGGCAGACCGCAATATCAGCGTGGCACCGGATGTGAAGCCGGGTATCTATTACTATGGCTTCAACATGCGCGATCCGGTCGTGGGCGGCTACAGCGAGGAGAAACGCAAGCTGCGCCAGGCCTTGCAGATCGCCTTTGACACTGAGGAGTACCTGAACATCTTCTACAAGGGCAACGGCATCGCCGCCCATACACCGATCCCGCCAGGCATTCCCGGGTTCGTCGAGGGCGAAGCGGGCATCAACCCCTACGTCTACGACTGGGTGGACGGCGAAGCACGACGCAAATCGATAGCGCATGCGCAGCAGCTGCTGGTCGAGGCCGGCTATCCCAACGGTCGCGATGCCCGCACCGGGGAACCGCTGAAGATCTTCATTGATGTACAGAGCCAGGCCATCTCCAATACCAGCATGAACTGGATCGACCGCGCCTTCGCCCGCATTGGCGTGCAGGTGGAATACCGGCCCGCAGACTGGAACCGGACCCGGGAAAAACTGCTCACCGGCAACACCCAGATTTACTCTCACGGCTGGCTGGCAGACTACCCGGATCCGGAGAACTTCCTGTTCCTGCTGTTCGGACCGGAAAGCCCGCTGATCTGCAAGTGCGATGGCGCCAACAACTCCAACTATGAGTCGGCAGAGTACGACGAGCTGTTTCGCAGCATGCGGGTAATGCCGCCCGGAGCAGAGAGGGAGGCCATTGTTGCCGAGATGGTGGACTTGTTGCGCAAGGATGCCGTATGGCTCTACGCCTTCTACCCCAAGGACATCTACCTGAACAACAGCTGGGTGCACAACAACAAACGCCACGGCATCTCCAAGAACACGCTCAAGTACGTGCGTATTGACGAAGCGCTGCGCGAACAAAAGCGCGCCGAGTGGAACCAGCCGGTGACCTGGCCGCTGTATGCCGCAGCGCTGCTACTGGTCGCCCTGCTGCTGCCGGGAATCATTGCCTATCGCCGCCGCCTCAAGGCAACGGCGCACCAATAACAGGACCCTCACATGTTTGCCTATATTATTCGCCGGTTGCTGTATGCCATTCCCATCCTCATAGGCGTCAACCTGCTGACCTTTACTCTGTTCTTTGTCGTCAACTCGCCGGACGACATGGCAGTGTCCCAGCTCGGCGACAAATACGTCACGCCGGAAGCGATAGAGAACTGGAAACAGAAGAACGGCTACGACAAGCCGCTGTTCCTGAACCCTGATGCCACCGGTACCGCACGCGTTACCGACACCATCTTCTTCGACAAATCGGTACGGCTGTTCGCCTTTGACTTCGGCCGTTCGGAAAGCGGCCGCGATATTACCTCCGATGTCGCCACGCGCATGTGGCCCAGTCTGGCCGTGGCGCTGCCCACCTTTATCGTCGGTATCGGAGTGAACATCTGCGTGGCGCTGATGGTCGTGATGTTCCGCGGCACCCGGCTGGATCGCGGCGCGGTGTTCCTGTTCGTGGCGCTGATGTCGATTTCCTACCTGTTCTACATCATCGGTGGCCAGTTCCTGGTCGCCAAGACCTGGCGCCTGGTGCCCATATCCGGCTTCCATGCCGAGGGCCAGGTGTGGAAGTTCCTGATCCTGCCGGTGCTGGTGGGCGTCGTTGCCGGTATCGGCGCCGGCGCCCGCTGGTACCGCACGCTATTCCTGGAGGAGGCCAACCAGGATTACGTGCGTACCGCCCGCGCCAAGGGCTGCAGCGAGCTCACCATTCTGTTCCGGCACATCCTGCCCAATGCCCTGATTCCTATCCTGACCGGGGTCGTGGTACTGATCCCCTCCCTGTTCATGGGCAGCCTGCTGATCGAATCCTTCTTCGGCATTCCGGGGCTGGGCAGCTATATGCTCGATGCCATCAACTCCCAGGACTTCGCCATCGTCCGCAGCATGGTCTTCATCGGCTCCATTCTCTATATCCTCGGGCTGATCCTCACCGATATTTCCTACACCTGGGCTGATCCCCGGGTCCGTCTGTCCTGAGGGCCTGGCAGCGATGAAACCCGTCATCCTCTGGTCCGATGCCCTGATCTACCTGCTGGTGATCTCCCTGGCATTCTTTTTTTACCGGCTGCGGGAAGACCCGCAAACCCGCGAGCGCTGGGCGGAAGTGTTCCGCTCCAGACTCGGCATGGTCACCTTCACGGTCATCGCAGCCTATATTATGGTCGCCCTGCTGGACTCCCTGCACTTTCGCCGGGCTCTGGAAAACCCGGAAGGCCTTGCCGTTGACGAGGTGTTCTATGACAACAAGGTCACCAGCGTCTTTGACCTGTTGACCGGAGGCATGGGCGACCGCTTCGAACGCACCTACTCGGCACCCTTCGCCCTGATTTCGTTTGAAAAGGAAAATCTGAAAGACGCGGCAGGTGAAGACATCCGCGATTACCCGCCTCTGCGCCACGCCGGCCAGCATCTGGAGGACCCGTCCCGGCGCGGCGCGGATATTCTGGGCAAGACCTTTACCGCCCTGCTCTGGGGCCTGCTCCTGTCGGCCCTGCTGATCGGTCCCCAGTGGCTGCTGCTGCGACGCAGCCGCTATCCCTGGCACGCCTCCTGGCTGGTGCAGGGCGGCATCATTTGCGGCGGGGTCTGGATCGTGAGCCTGAGCCGCTATTACCACATTCTCGGCACCGATCTCGGCGGCGCCGACGTGCTCTACCAGTCGCTCAAGGGTATTCGCACCGGGGTGCTGCTGGGCACTCTCGCGACCCTGATCATGCTGCCGATCGCGGTGACGCTGGGCGTCATGGCGGGTTACTTCAAGGGCTGGGTGGACGATGTGGTGCAGTACCTCTATACCACGCTGAGTTCGATTCCCGGCATCCTGCTGATCGCAGCCTCGGTGCTGCTGTTCCAGGTCTATATCGATCTGAACCCGGATTTCTTTGCCGTCGGCATGGAGAAGGCGGACGCCAAGTTCATCGCCCTGTGCTTCATTCTCGGGGTCACCAGCTGGTCCACCCTGTGCCGTCTGATCCGGGCAGAAACCCTGAAAATCAGCCAGCTCGGCTATGTCCAGGCCGCCCACGCCTTCGGTGTCAGCCACACCCGCATCCTCGCCCGGCATGTCCTGCCCAACGTGGTGCACATCATCCTCATCACCTTCGTCCTGGACTTCAGCGCCCTGGTGCTGGCGGAAGCGGTGCTGTCCTACATCGGCGTCGGCGTGGATCCCTCCATGGGCAGCTGGGGCAACATGATCAACGGCGCCCGCTCCGAACTGTCCCGGGAGCCGACCATCTGGTGGACTCTGACCGGAGCCTTCTTCTTCATGTTCGCCCTGGTGCTGGCGGCCAACCTGTTTTCCGATCTGGTCCGCGACGCCTTCGACCCACGCACCAGCCTGCGGAGGGCAGAATCATGAGCGCTCTCAGGCAGCAGCAGGCAGCCGGCAGCGTCTGCATGCGGGTTTCCGATCTCACGGTGGTTCTGGCCGAAAGCGGTGAGGCGATCGTCAAGGGCATCAGCTTTGAACTCAAGGCCGGACAGATCTTTGCCCTGGTCGGCGAATCAGGTAGCGGCAAGTCAGTCACCTCGCTGGCCGCCATGCGGCTGCTGCCCGACGCCCTGAAGATCAGCGCCGGCAGCGTCGATGTCGAAGGCGCCGACCTGTTCGCCCTGTCGGAAGCGCGGATGCAGGAAATCCGCGGGCGCAAGGTGGCGATGATTTTCCAGAATGCGATGAGCGCCTTGAACCCGGTACAGACCGTGGGGGCCCAGGTGGCCGAAACGCTGAAACTGCATACGCCGCTGCGGGGCACCGCCCTGCGCCAGCGCGTGGTCCAGCTGTTCACCGAAGTCGGTATCCCAGACCCGGAGCAGCGTTTCGGTTTCTTCCCGCACCAGCTCTCCGGCGGCCAGCAGCAGCGGGTGATGATCGCCATGGCCCTGGCCTGCGAACCGGATGTGCTGATTGCCGACGAGCCCACCACGGCACTCGACGTCACCATCCAGCTGCAGGTGCTGAACCTGATTCGCGAGCTGACCCGCTCGCGCCAGCTGGCGGTGCTGCTGATCACCCACGATATGGGAGTGGTCAAAAACACCGCCGATGAAGTGGCGGTGATGTATCGGGGCGAACTCATCGAGCGCGCCAGCGTCGAGCAGTTCTTCCACGACCCACAGCAGGCCTACAGCCGCAAGCTGATCGACGCCCTGCCTGACCTCGGCCGCTTCCGCGCCGCCGCAGAGGAAGAGCCGCTGCTGGTGTTGCAGGACGTCAAGGTGCACTTCCCCATCCGCAAGGGCCTGCTGCAGCGCACCGTCGACTACACCCGGGCCGTGGACGGTGTCTCCCTGGCCATCGGCCGCGGCGAAACCTTTGCCCTGGTGGGGGAATCCGGCAGCGGTAAATCCACCCTGGGCAGGGCGATTCTGAATCTGGAGGACATAGCCGGCGGCGAGATCCTGTTCCGCGGCGAAGCCATCCAGGGTATTGGCCGCAGCGCCATGCTGC
>JBLRXF010000133.1:0-8262 GCA_047920875.1 Haliea sp.
TGCTGAGTTCGAGAATGCCAGCGGCGGGTAGCAGCTGCACGGTGTCCAGTGCCGTGTCTTCGCCGGCGGTAATGGTGAGCGCCTGTTGCCAGCTGGCAAAGCCGGGCAGCTGCAGCAGCAGCTGGCGCTCTCCCTGCAATAATTCCACCGTCGCCGGGGTGATGCCGACGGCTTCACCGTCGACGAGGATCTCGGCACCCGCGGGTTCACTGCTGATGCCGATGTTGGCCCAGGCGGGTTCGAGTAACTGCTCGAGGGTCTCTGCGCGATCCCTGCCGCTGACAGTGAACGTTGTGGTCGCGGGCAGGTAGCGGGGATGGCTGAAGGCCAGCCGGTATTCGCCCGCGGCAAGTTCCAGCGCCTCCATAGGGGTTTCCCCAACGCGCTCGCCGTCCAGGCTCACGGCTGCGCCGGAGGGCTGCGAGCGCAGACTGATGCGCCCCGGCCGCGGTTGCAGGCTGAAGTTGAAGCGCTGGCTGTCGTCCCCGGTCACTGTCAGGGTTGTGGCCAGAGGCTCATAGCCTGGTGCGCTGATAGACAGGGCATAGTCGCCCGGGCGCATGAGATAGCGGCCGCCGAAAGGCAGGTACAGGCCGTCCAGGCTGACATCAGCGCGTTCCGTGGATTCGACGCTGATCTCCACCGAGCGTGCCGCAAACAGAAACAGCATTGCCAGGGCGAACAGCAGTACCGCGCCTGGCACCAGCCAGCGGCGCCAGTTGGGTCCACCCGCCGAAGGCGGTGCAGCAGCGCTGTCCAGGGGCTGAAAGGCGCTGGGGGTGATGGTGTCGCTGCGGTCTGCAGACGCTGTCATTCAGATGGGTTCCGTGCAGGCGATGAATACGGGCGGCGGGTCCTCGCCGTAGCGGAGAGTAAAGGTTTGGCGCACATCCCGGTAGCCATTGCGACTGCCAACCGCGGTATAGGTGCCGGGGCGCAGCTCGAGCTCGCGCTCGCTGAACTGCCCCAGGCGGGCCACGCGCTGCACCAGTACCTCGGTTTGCTGGTCCGAGCGCAGCGTCACCGTCAGCGGCGTTGTCGCCTGGGCCAGTGTCTGCTCCAGCTCGCTCAGCTGTGCGGCGAGTACCTTGCCCTGCGGCGACAGTGTTCTGGCCTGCTGCAGGACCTTTTCCAGGCTGGCCGCCACGGCGGGGTCTGCCAGCCGTTCGGGCGCCTCCAGTGCTTCCCGCAGCTGCCGGTCAAGGCGCGCCCTGGGTTCCACTCTGGCCAGACCTTCCTGGGCGAAAACGAGAGTGGCATCCAGCTGCAGGGCCTCCTGGTAGCGCGCTACGGCATCTTCCCAGGCTTCGCTGTCCTCGAGGTTGCGGCCCTGGCGTTGCAGGCCGGCCAGTCGGGCAGCGGTTTCCGCAGTCTTGAGTTCTGCCAGGGCAGTACTGACCTCCGCACTGTTTGCCTGCAGCGTGCCGGCCTTCTGGAAGGCGCTGCGGGCTTCGGCAAAGCTGCCGCGGTCCAGAGCTTCATAACCCTCACTCATCGAGCGGTGAAACCGCTGTTGGCCGTGGGCTGCGCTGACCCGCGCCAGTTGCGCTCGTGCCTGCCGGCTGTCCGGGTCCAGGTCCGTGGCCTCTCGCAGCTGCTGTTCTGCTGCGGCCAGGTCGCCCGCGGTTTCTGCCGCCGCCGCTGTCGCCAGCAGCGCCTGCAGGGCGTCCATGGAGGCGGCCCGGGCGGCAAGCGCGGCGAGTTCGGGACTGTCAGGCGCAAGCAGCGCCGCCTGTGCCAGCGCTGCATCCAGGGCTTCCCTGTCGCCGGTTTCCAGAGACTCGACGGCGCGCTGCAGCGCTGCTTCGAGAATGGCCGGTATGGCCGCCTGCAGCGCCTGCAGCTGGGTGAGGCTGGCTTCGTACTGTTCTTTTGCGGGCACGAACTCACGCGCCTGATAGTGGCCGTCACCGCGGCCAGCGGCCGCCGTGGCGCTGGCCAGCGCTTCCGGCGCCCAGCTGGCGGCGCCGCGCTCCTCGAGCTCAAACTGCAGCGGCAGCAGCTGCGCCAGCACGTCCTGGGCTTCCTTGCGCAGCCGCGCCTGCTGGGCGTCAGACCAGGGGCTGGCGGCGGCTTCCGCAGGCGGTTCCCGCGCTGCCTGATTGGCTGGCATCACGCCGCTGTCGCTGTTGCTGGCAGCGGGGGTTGCATCCGGTGCTGGAGCAGGGGCTTGCAAGCGTCCCGGCAGCCAGAAGATGACCGCCAGCGCCAAGGCCAGCAGGATGAGCAGCGCGGGTACGATCCAGCGCTGCTGTGTGGCCGGCACCGCGGCGGCCGCTGCAGCAGAGGCAGTTTGCGGTTGCACCGGGGTAAAGGGGGTTGGTGTGACGGGCTCGTGGGGGCTGGACATGCAGTCTTGGGGGCCTTGCCGTTAGGGAGCGGGACTCAGGGAGTGGTCTGCGCTGCAGGAAGCTCCAGCATACCAACTTCCGCCCGATAGATATCGGCCAGCAGTTCCCGCCACTGTTCGTACTGTTCTTCAACGTTGCCGCTGAGCATGACCGTGCGATCTTCCAGTTCGATGACCTGCGGGGTAATTGCGGCCTCCAGGGACATGCCCAGTTCCTCCAGTGCAGCGACATGAATTTGTGCCTCCGCACGTTTCTCCAGGCCGCTCTTCAGCATGTAGCCGCCGCCGATGATCGCCACGTTGCCGGCGGCCCGGCTGGAGCGCTCGCTGCTGCCGGCGGCATAGATGCCGGCCAGTATCGCGGCTCCGCCCGCGATCATGCGGCGCCTGCTCTCGGCCTGGAGCTCCTGCAGGGCGACGGCTTCCTCGTAACTCATCCGGCGCCATTCCTGATACGGCCCCTGCATTTCTCCGCTGAAGTGGCCGTAGTGATCCTGCAAGGTGTCGACGAACAACTGGTCCCGTTCGCGGATACTGCGGATGCGCTCGAGCATGGGATCTTCAGCCGCAGGCAGGCGTTTGACCACCAGCTTGCCCTTGCGGTCCTGTTCCAGATAGCCGTCGAAGGCTTCAGGGGAAAAGCTGCGGGCAAACAGCAGTTCGGTGACCAGCCGGATCTCTTTGCGCTCAGCGGCCTTCAGGCTTTGCTGCTGCCGCAGGAGGTCATTGGCAATCATGTGGTAGATCGCCTGAAAGGCATCATAGCTGCTGCGGGTAGTGTTGCTGTAGGCGTAGCGGCTGGCGTTGGCCGAGTAATTCTTGTCCAGCCACTGCTGGCCGCGGGTGTCCCGGGCGCGGATATGCAGCTCCAGCTCCTCGCCATCGGATTGCAGGATGGTGCCCTGCACCAGCAGGTCCACCGCCTGGCGGTCGCTGGGGATTACCCGCACTGCCCCCCAGGCGCCGCTGTTCTGCATGGCCTCAGCCAGCAGTCGGGGCATGAAGCGCGCCTCGGCCTTGCGTACTTCCGGGTAAATTTGCTGGTCCTCGTCGTAGTCGTCCAGGCCCGGGTCGAACACCATGATGCCGACGTCGAGAAGCAGCGCTTCGGGCAGTGTTTCAGCCGGCCTTTCCAGTGGCGGCACGGCGGTTGTCTTTACGGTCTGGCTGACACAGGCCGGCAGCAGCACCAGCAGCAAAAGTGCCGCAAGCAGGCGGGGCTTGGCCGTCATGGCTTGATTCCCTTGTACTTGCGATACTCGTCCCAGAGCTTTTCCCGCACCGCCGGGTCCGGTTCGCGCATGGCGGCTTCGCGCAGCTGGCGGGCGACCACGTCATCATCGTTGCCGCTGGGGATATCCTCGGGCGGTGGGTACTTGGCGGGGTTGACCGGCGGGCCGCCGCCCGGTGTTCTGACGCTGCCCATGCCGCCGCCCCCGGTGCCGCCGGCCGCGGCGACCTGCTCGCTGTAGGGGCCCTCTCTGCCGCCTCCTGCGCCGCCCCCAGCGGCCTCCGGTTCCGGCTCGGTTGAACGGGTGCTGCTGCGGCTCGCGCTGCGCTGGCGGGCCTGCTCCTCCAGGATCATGCTGTCGAAGTCGCCGCTGCTGGATTCCAGGCGCGCATCGAGAATGGCTACCTGCTCGGCCGGTGTCAGGGGTCCGCCGCCCATGCCCCCGCCCGTGCCGGACGGGTGGCCTGGGGCAGCCCCACCGCCAGGGGACGCGTTACCAGCTGCGTCGTTGCCATCACCGTCAGCGCCGCTGCTGGTCTGGCTGCCGCCGGCAGCCGCGCTCATGGCCGCCTCCAGGGCGGCCATGACACCGGCGTCCATGCTGGGAGTGTCACGCATGTCGGGCAAGGCCTGAGTGCCTCCAGCAGCGCTGTCGCCGAAGCCCGGCTCGGTGCCGGCCTGATCGCTGCCACTGCCATCGGCTCCGGCTGCACTGGCGCTCTCCCCGCCGTCCTCGCTGCGTCCGCCTGCGGGTTGGTTGCTCCCCGCCGTCTGGCCACTGCTGGCCCCTGACTCCGGGGCGGTTGCGCCGCCAGTCGTGGGCGCGCTGCCTGCGCTCGGAGTGGAGCTGCTGTCACTGCTCGAGCTGCTCGGACTACTGGGGCTGCTGCTGCCTGATCCCGAGGGTGGTGGCGTGCTGGCGCTCGGAGCGGACGGTGACGGCGGCTGTGATTGAGGCTGGGTGGGGTTGCTGGCGCTGGGGCATCCCGCCAGCAACAGGCACAGGCCGACGATGGCCGTGGCGTGCAAGCCGGTCTGGAATCCCTGTCTGTTACGATTTGCTGTCATAAGCCACTATCAGGTTTTCGGTGTCTACCGGCTCGCCGGTTTCAAGATCAAAACGCGGCCGGAACGGTGTCTTGCGCAACTTGCGCATCAATCTGTTGGCGAAGCCGTTGGCTTCATTGCTGTCATCCACTCTGCTCAGCCGCGCCACTTTACCATCGGCGGTGACCGCGAACTCCAACAGTATATCGCCACCGTCGACACTTGGCAGCGGTGCATGTGCATCGAGCCCGGTAACGGCAGGTAGCGCCACCGGCTCTGCAAACAGCTCTGCCGCTACCGGTTGGGCATCTGCGCTGCCGGCAAGTTCCCCGAGCGCCTCGCGGTACACCGCGACTGCCTCCTCCCGTTCGCCATGCCAGAGCATCCAGTCCCCGAGCAGGGTCAAGGCCCGGGCAGGTGCGGCTGGGTCGCTCTCACTGTGGATGCGCTCCAGATCGTAAATTGCTTTGAGAACGGCCAGGCCCTTGTTGTAATTGTCCTTGCGGTAACTGCCAGCCCCGGGTCGGGACGACTGCTCATGAAAGCTTTGACTGGTGCTGAAGCCGGGGCCGTCCTGCCACTGCAGGTCGGCAATCAGATACTGTGCCTGGAGCATGCCCTTGAGTGGCTGCAGGAGTTTGATTGAGGTGTCGCCCTCGGCTGCCAGAATGTCGTTCAGGGCCAGGCGGTTGAGTTCCCACATGTGCAGCAGGCGCTGTGCGGGCTCTTCGTCCAGTCGCAGCAGGTAAGCCTGCCGCTGCCAGTCGGCCTGCTGCAAGAGCGCGCCGGCCCGCTGCCCGGGATCCTTCAGGGCCCGCTCCTGAACCCGGTACAGGTAGCGCTGGCGCTCGTCCACGGTGCGATAGTCTGCCATGGCATGCAGGCTTCTGATCTCCGATTCCAGCAGCGGCAACTGCTCAGTGCTGTAGAGTCCGCTGCTGACCCGCGCCAGGTGAGTGCCCCGCTTGAACACCGCGGCGGCTTCTCCGTGACGGCCCTCCTGTTGCAGCGTCAGGCCGAGACTCAGCAGTCGCTCTGGCAGTACCGGGCTATAGGCTCCGTGCTCGCTTTCCAGCAGGGCAATGGCATTCTTGTGCTCCTGCTCTGCAAATGACGGCGCCGCCAGCAGCGCGCCGGTGAGCAGCAAGGCCTGTAATCGCAGTGCTTTCATGGCAGTTGTCACCCTCGCGATCGCGTTTGCGAGTACCGATGTGTGACCACGAGTTTTCCCCCAAGTATATACATTTACGGGAGTCCCACACAAAATACGCTCCGGCACCGTTATCGGTGCTTTTTTATGTACGTTTTTTGCACAGTGGAGTTGTCATGAGTGGTCCCGCACAGCGTAGTCAGTTTGCTGCCGAAACCGCCGTCCGGCGTCAGGCCGAAGACCTGTGGGTCGGTGAACTGCACGCGGGTTGGAGAATCGGGGCGGTGCCCAACGGCGGCTACGTGCTGGCCATCGCCGGCCGCGCCCTGAGCGAGGCCCTTCCTCACAAGGACCCGCTCGCGGTCAATGCCTTTTACCTGGCGCCCACGACCCTGGGGCCGATTGAGTGCCGGGTAGAGCTGCTGCGCGCGGGGCGCAATACCACCCACGCCATGGCCAGGCTGTATCAGGAAGGTGAACTCAAGGTGCAGGTGACCGCCGCCTATACGGATCTTGCGCAGCAGCAGGGGCCCAGCTGGTCGGCCGCCGAACGTCCCGCCTGCCCGTCCTGGGACGCGTGTGCGCCGGGGGGCGACAGCAAGCTGGAGTTTCGCCAGCGGGTGGAGATCCGCCTGGTGGAGGGGGGTGGACTTTTCAGCGGCGCAGCGCCGAGCGGCCGCGGCGAGTTTCGCGGCTGGGTGCGGCACGCGGATGGTGCCGAGCCGGATCTGCTGTCTCTGCTGATGTTCGCGGACGCTTTCCCGCCACCGGTATTCGATGTTGTGGGACTGGTGGGCTGGGTGCCTACCATCGAGCTGACGGTGCAGCTGCGCGGGCACCCGGCGCCCGGCCCCCTCCAGGCGCGCCTGTTCTCGCGGCACCTGTCCCAGGGTGTGATTGAGGAGGACGGTGAATATTGGGACAGCGAGGGCCAGCTGGTGGCGATCAGCCGGCAAACGGCGAAGGTCAGGCTGCCGCGGCCCTCGTGAGGTTTAGTAGGCCGCGACGTGGCCTCCAGGCCTGCGGGTGTCGGTGGCACCCAGCATATGGCCACGCTCCAGCATGATGGACTGGGTGCGGCCAAGGGTGCGCGGCGTCATGTCCACGCTGTGCCCCATGGCCTCCAGCAGGCGAAGGGTGTCGGGGCTGATGCCCTGTTCAACCACCAGCCGGTCCGGCTGCCACTGGTGATGCACCCGCGGCTCAGCCGCCGCAGTGGCGATGTTCATGTCGAAGGTGGTCGCGTTCAGCACAGTTTGCAGCACGGCGGTAATGATCAGGCTGCCGCCGGGGCTGCCGGTCGCGACCCAGGGCTGGCCATCCCGAAACACCATGGTGGGGCTCATGGATGACAGCGGGCGCTTGCCGCCCTCTATCCGATTGGCCTCATTCTCCACCAGGCCGAAGGCGTTGGCCTGCCCCGGGTTGGCGGCGAAGTCGCCCATTTCATTGTTGAGCAGCATGCCGGTGCCGGGCACTGCGATGTGCGAGCCAAAGCTGAAATTAAGGGTGTAGGTGTTGCTGACCACGTTGCCGAAGCGGTCGGCGACGGTGTAATGCGTGGTGTCATGGCTCTCGTCTACCAGCACTCTGCCGGGCGCAATCTCGCTGGCCGGCGTGGCGCGGGCGGGGTCGATCAGCTCTCGCTGGCGGGCGGCGTAGTCCTTGTCGATCAGCTGTTGCACCGGTACCGGCTGGAAGTCCGGATCCGCCAGATACTCACTGCGATCGGCGTAGGCGAGTTTCATTGCCTCGACCAGATGATGAATGTAGGCGGCGCTGTTGTGGCCCATGGCCGCGAGGTCAAAGCCCTCCAGAATGTTGAGCATCTGGATAATGTGCACACCGCCCGAGGAGGGCGGTGGCGTGGAGACAATCTCCATTCCCCGGAACGTGCCTCGTACCGGTTCCCGCTCCAGGGCATGATAGCCGGCGAGATCCGCCGTTGTGATCAGGCCATTGCCGGCCTTCATCTCCGCCACCAGACGGTCGGCAACCGCGCCCTCGTAGAATCCCTTGTGGCCTCTTTCCGCGATCTGGCGCAGGGTCCAGGCCAAGTCCGGCTGGCGCCAGAGGGCGCCCACTTCGGGAGCCTTGTCGTCGGCAGCCAGGAACAGCCGGCGCGCTTCGGGGTTCATGGCCAGGCGTTCGGCGCGGGAGTTGATCTCTAGATTCAGGGCGAATGACACCGGCAAGCCATTCTCGGCCAGCGCGATGGCGGGAGCCAAGACCTCCTTCAGAGGCAGGGTGCCGTAGCGGGTCTGAGCCAGCACCAACCCTGCTACTGTGCCGGGTACGCCGGCAGCCTGGTGGCTGAAGTAGATGCGCTCGCGATCCACCTCCCCCGCCTCGTTGAGGAAGAGGTCGCGAGTGGCCGCCGCCGGCGCAGTTTCCCGATAGTCGATCAGGGTCTGCCGGTTGCCCTCGGCCAGGTGCACGAGCATGAACCCGCCGCCGGCGAGGTTGCCGGCGCGCGGGTAGCTG